>DATHEW010000261.1:0-4462 GCA_035318425.1 Candidatus Acidiferrum sp.
GCCGGCTTCTCAAACCAGACCCCGGTCAATGTCGCGAGAGCATCGCGAAACTGCTCCGCGCTCATGCGCCGAATCGCGGGTCCGGTGAAGACAAATTCCTTCGCTGAATCCGCGACACTGACCGCCGGCAACTGATATGCCCGCGACGTGAGAATCCACTTCATCGTGCGCTTCAGGTCGTAACCATTCTCCGCCAGGTCTTCGGCCAGCCAGTCCAGCACGTCCTGATTCCACGCGGGCAAATCCATTTCATCCACCGGCTCGACCAATCCGCGACCCATGAATTGCGCCCAGAGGCGATTCACGATCGTCCGAGGCAAACGGCCATCGGCCTTCGATGTGAGAATCTCCGCGAGACGCTTCATGCGTTCTTTCTTCGGCAAGCTGCCGTCGATTTCGCCCAGTTCAGGATAAAGGAATTTTACCTTCGCCTGCTTGCCGGTTGGCTTGTCGCACTCCGCGATTTCGAGATCGTTGGTAGCATATACCGCAGCAAGGCCGTACGCGTCCGCGAGCGTGTAATCGTTGATGAAACTGTCGTGACAGGAAGCGCACTTGAGGTTCACGCCCATGAATACCTGCCCGATGCTTTGCGCCGCCTGCATCTGCGTGATTTGACTGGCGTTCACCGCGCCGCGCCATGTGATGCCGTTGGCGAATCCTTCCGAGTTAGTGCTGGTGGGATTCACGAGCTGCGCCACGAACTCGTTGTAAGGCATGTTCGTCATCAGCGCCGAGAACAGCCACTCGCTGATCTGCTTGCGGCCTTTGTCGATGTAACCCGCGCCCTTGTAATCATTGCGCAACAGATCGTTCCAGAACGTGAGCCAATGCTCGGCGTAACGGCGATTATCATTGAGCAACTGCGTCACAAGTTGTTGCCGCTTGTCGGCACGCGTGTCGTTTACGAATTCATTCCACTCTTTCGGCGGCGGTAGCAGTCCGATCGCATCCAGATAAACGCGCCGCGCAAATAGCCGGTCGTCCACCGGGTTGGGGACGTTCCATTTCGTTTGCGTGAAATAGGACGAAAGCAATCGATCGATCGGATGCGCGTCGCCAAGGCCAGCGATCTCCGGCTTGCGCGGATGCAGATTATTGATCGGCGATTTCTTGAAAGTGATTTCAGCCGGCCACCTGGCGCCCTGGTCAATCCACGCGCGCAAGGTCGCGACTTCCTGCGGCTTCAGCTTCGAACCCTTTTGCGGCATCACGTTTTCGGGATCGAGACCGGAAACGAGTTCGATGAGCAAACTGTTTGCGCTATCTCCAGCGATCACCGCCGCACCCGAATCGCCGCCTTTCGTGAAAGCGTCGCGCGTTTCCAGGGAAAAGCTGCCCTTGTCCTTGCCCTTGCCGTGGCACTTAACGCACGCGGCCTCGAAGATCGGTTTCACGTCGCGCGCGAAATCGATTCGCGACTTCACTGGCGCGGGCAGTTTCGCAATCTGTTCAGGCGAAAGTTTCGCTGCTGGGGCAACAGTCGCAGCAAATAACAACGCGCCAACGATGGCGGGGTTGTGGGAATTCATCAGTGAGGAAATTACTGGCCGAGGCGTCCCAAAACAAATGGAAGTTTCGGATCCGCCCGGAGGAAAGGCCGCTAACTGGCCAAAATCACTTCGCCAGCGCGACCAAATAACGTTGGAACCGCGAGGTTTCTTCCGCGAGTTCGTTGTGCAGATAAATCTGGTGCAGGTTCGCACACATGCGCAGCAGTATCCGCCGCGGCGTCACGGGCGCAAGGTAACCTTCTTCAAGGCCGTGATGCGTATGCAGCAGGTATTTAATGCAATCCGCTTTCGTCAGCAGCTTCCCGCGATTGAAAGCATCCACGTAAATCTCCGCCGTTGACGTCTGGTAACGGCAAACAAAATGTCCCGGCAAACCAATGCCGGTGATCGGCAATTTCAGCCGGCGTCCCAACAGCAGGTAAACCGTGCAAAGGCTGATCGGATTTCCGGTCCGCTTGTCCAACACGCGATTGAGGTAACTGTTGTCCGGGTCGTAGTAGTTGGCCTCGTTCGGTTTGAAATGCAATTCGTTGAAAAGGTAGCGGTTCAGCGTGTCGAGGATCTCTTCGGCGTTCCCCGTGAAGTTGATGCGCGTGCGCAACACGGCGGCGTAAGCATCGAGTAGGGCATCGTACGCCGACACATTGATCTGGGGGTACTGCGTTTGTGCCAACAGCCAGGCACCTTCTTCCAGCGGCAAATCTTCGCCCCGGCTGGCGCAGAAACTCATGAACCGCTCGTCCGCGGTCTTTCGTTCGAAGCCCGTGATGATTTGTAGTGCGCGGCGGCGAAGCAGTGCGTCATCGCTAATCGTGTAAGGGCGGAGCCAATTCACGACTTCGGGCCCGAAAGAAATCAGCTTGGCGTGAACCGTCTCGAAAACGCCGCAATCCTCATCCCCCAAGAGGCTGATGAGGGCCGCGCGCTGGTTGTCGGACAAGCGTTGAGTTCCCTTAATTGGCGCTGGCGCTCTCATGTGCGTTTCAGTTGCCGACGAAACATCGCCCATGAGATTGGTTTGTCGAATAAGAATTTCGGAGTGTCGTGATCAGCGATCAGCAATCAGCGCGGTCTGACTGATTGCTGATTTACCAATCACTAATTACTTGGGGGGCTCGCCCAGGCCGCGTATTTCTCGCGCCGCTTCATCACCGAACGCACATACTCTCGCGTGGATGGAAAACCGATCTGCTCGATGAACTCGCCGCTGTTCGTGGCAGCACCGTCTTTCAACCACTTCAATACGTTGCCACGGCCAGCGTTGTAGTCGGTGAGCGCGTAGGGGACCGGGTCGTCCGTGCGGGTGTAGCGTTGGAGCAACTTCCTCAGATACCACGTTCCGCAGTCGATGTTGCGCGCGGGATCGGCGAGGACAAAGTCCGATAAATTCGCCACCTGCTCTGCGCCCGCCCAGTCCAACGCGGTATCCGGCATGATTTGCATCAACCCGATCTCGCCCTTGCTGCCACGCGCCCTGGGATTGAAACGGCTCTCTCGCCAAATCACCGCTTTGATAAGCGCTGGATCGACTCCGTGCTTTCTGGCTGCCGCGAAAATATTTTTGTCCTGCCGATGTTCTCGCTGCATTCGCCACAACCGGTCGGTGAAAAAAATAATCGCCATCACGCCGGCGAAAATCAGCGCACCATGTTTCAAGGGTTTCATGCCGTTGACCGAGGGAGAGCCCTGTGAACCCACTCGAGGGCGCGCCTGCCCGGTTTCTCTAAGGTTGCCGCCTGTCCAGAATCAACTCACCCAACCGCAGGTTGAGTTTCTCCTGATCCCCCGTCACGTCGTTGATCGTGCCGAGAAAATCGCCGGCGCGATTCAGCAGGTCCGCTCGCTTTTCACTTTCACTCACCACACGCACGAGCTGGTGCTCTGTCATTCCGATGCCCGGTCCGGTCACGTCGTTGTTGTCTTCAACCTCCAACCAGAACTCGATTCGCGTGCCTTCGGCGAGTGGTGGTTGGAAATCGCGAATCTGCCATTCATAACGATTGCGCATCTCGCGCACTGCGTTCGTGCCAACTTCGAGAACAATCGTCTGAATCTCCGCATCGTCCGTCTCGCCGATTTTGTAACGCAGACTCGCCTTCGATATTTGAAAGTCATCACTCGCCTCGAATGCAACATCGAGAATGGCGTAGCGCGTCACGAGTTCTTCCCTGCGATCGGGATAAGTGATCTTCACCTTCGGCGCGCGATCGGGGACCACATCAATGCGATACACCGCCGAGTCGCGCGACTCCATGCCGCCCGTGTCCACCATCTCGATGGAGAACCCGGTCAGGCCTTTCAGCGGCACGGCGAATTCACCGCGCATCTCGCGCGTGTTCTTCGCGTCCAATTGCACCGGGATTTCGTTGGAAAGCCCTGCGAGGTGAATGAGTGCCTTCGTAATATTCGTCGTGGCCGTGGCGGCTACTTTCAATGTGCTGCCAGCCAACAACGTGAGATCCCCCAGCGGACGCCTCGCATTCGGCAGCTTTGTGTAAGCGGGATAAATCTGTTCGCAATTCACAGTCGCTGCGTTCGGCCGTGGCACCACGGTGATCACGTGCGGCTTCGTCGTGCCGTCGTTCAATTGCACTGTGTAAGTGAAAGTCTGCTGCACGTTCTCCAGCGCGCGCGCGAACCGGCCTTCTTTGTCCTTCTCCATCGCGTATTCCATCGTGCGAATGCCGGAAGACTTCACTACGAGCTTACCCACTCGCGGCACCACGCCTCGGGCGAAGGCTTCGATCTTCACCGCGTCACCACGCCCTACGGTGCGATCACCGCCAATGAGTTCAACGCGTGTGTGACGCGGCACTGAGGTTGAAGAAAGAAACGCGCGCTTCAGCAAATCGCGGCTGGTTTCGCCTCCGTACATGAACGCGAACAATCCGAGCGCCAGCACTGCAACCGCCCACATGCCGATCTTCTGGAGTTCGTTCGTCCGCACC
>DATHEW010000262.1:0-2092 GCA_035318425.1 Candidatus Acidiferrum sp.
CAGGTCTGGACCGCCGGCCACGCCGCGCTTGCCGCGCACGTCGAGATTCACCGAGCCATGCAAATGCGGATTCACGTACCAGTTGTAAGTGCTGAGCAGGAACGGCCCCCACGAGCTGCGAAAGCCCGGCATGAACTCGAAGTTGTTCGGGTGCCGATCGAATGTCTTGTGATAGTACGGCAAATAAAACACCGGCACCTCGCCCAGGTAGAGTATCGCGTGCCGCGCTTCGATCGACTTGCCGGGAACGATCACCACCTTCTTCGCGCGAATGCGGTAGTTTGGATGCGGATCGTCGTCCGTGGTGAAATACGCGTTGGTGGCAATGTACGTTTGGTTCGTAGGCTGTGTGATGAAACTTTCGCCCGTCGCAAAATATGGCGGCTGTCCGGTGCGGAAGACCGAACCGTTCATCACGCGCGTTTTGAAATTGTACTGCAACCGCTCGCCGCGCCATACCTGACCGCCCTCGCGGACCAGCACCACATTTCCCTCGGCGGAAACGTCGCCGGTTTTTTGATCCGCATGCGCGCGATCCGCGATGAGCATCGCGGGCCCATACTTCACGATGATGCCGTTGGTGTAAGTCGCCTGTCCCGTGCGGGGATCGATTTCCACGAGGGCATTGGGATCGGCGGCCTGGATCGTCAGTCCTTCGTCAGGAAGAATTTCCGCAGGAGGCGTTTCAGCGCCGCGCAGCGCGAGCCAGGGCAACAGCGCGAGCAGGCAGAGAAACGTGCGTAACTTCATTGTTGTGCGGTGGTCAGGTAAACAAATGGATTCTGGAGTGCCAAGCCGATTTCCCCTCGCGCGCATTAGCGTGTCGTGACACTGACATTGGTGTAACCAAGCGTGCGCAACAGGTTGCCGAGTTGCTCTCGCGCGCGCTGCTCGGCCTCCCGCTCGATGCCGTTCTGACGCGCCGTGCGCGTGACCTCTTGCCGCGCGTATTGTCTCGCCTGCGCTTCAAGCGTCTTGTCGAAAGTGCGAAACAAACCCGTCTTGCGGTCCAGCACCTGCGTCTGCGCTTCATCGAGGTAAGCATCTGTCACGATGGGCCGAGGCAAACGCAGTGTGATCGTTCGATCGACCGCTTGAACGTCCTCCGGCTTCAGCTTCGCGAGATCAACGCCCGCCTTCACTACGCCATGCGCCATCAGCATCACGCGGTCTTCTTCGAACCCCGGCAGCTTGATCACGTTCGGCAACTGTCCCAGCGTGGTCGTGGACGAATTCGTGAAGATGACAATCTTCTGCATCACGTATTTCACCGTGACGAGTTCGGAAAGCGATTGAATCTGCTGGATCACGGTCGCGGTGCCGGCGACCTGCGGCGCGCTGCCCCGCACGAGCGTGCGCGTGATGCTCAGCGCGATGACGATCCCGAGCAGGAACGCGCCGAGAATCAGCACCACGGCAATCTTCGTTCGCATGAGCGCAAGTGTAATCAGCGCTCGATGCGTGGCGAGTGTTTGCTGCGAATCACTGTCAAGAATACCAATCTCGGCGAAGACAGCGTCGTTGCTGAGAGCATGTGCGTTGCATTAGCTTCACAACCAATGAGTTCGATCATCACCGGTCAATTCCCAGCGTATCGGCCGCGGCGGTTGCGCCAGTCCCCTGCCCTGCGACGGCTCGTTGCCGAGACGCGGTTGTCCGCCGACCAACTCGTCCTGCCGCTCTTCGCTGTGCCGGGAAAAAAAATCCGCAAAGCCATCGGTGCGATGCCCGGAGTGTTTCAACTGTCACTCGATGAACTCGTCAAGGAAGCCGCCGCCGCCCAGGAGGTTGGCGTGAATGCTGTGTTGCTCTTCGGCATTCCTGAATCCAAAGACGCTCGTGCCTCTGGCGCGTACGCACAGAACGGAATCGTCCAGCGCGCCGTGCGCGAATTGAAGAAGCAGCTTCCCGAGTTGCTGGTGATCACGGACGTCTGCCTTTGCGAGTACACGAACCACGGTCACTGCGGTGTGTTGCACAAAGGCGACACGTCAGGTCGCGTGCAGAATGATCCAACATTGGAACTGCTCGCCCGCACCGCGGCAAGTCATGCCGCCGCTGGCGCAGACATTGTGGCGCCGAGCGACATGAT
>DATHEW010000263.1:0-3604 GCA_035318425.1 Candidatus Acidiferrum sp.
ACTGTCTTTCGCAAATTCTCGATGCGGCCGTCGCCCTGACCAGCGCAGACAAAGGAAACATCCAATTGCTCGACGCCACTACGGGCACGCTGACGATTGCGGCGCAGCAGGGTTTCGCAGGACCATTTCTGAGATTCTTCGCCAGCGTCCGCGCCGGAGAAGCTTCCGTGTGCGGTGCGGCCATGCGGTGGGCGGCTGGGCGCGTCATCGTGGAGGATGTGACGCAAAGCGCGATTTTGGCGGGACAGCCTTCACTGGACGTGCTGATGCATGCCGGCGTGCGCGCGGTGCAATCCACGCCGTTGGTGAGCAGCGCGGGACGCCTGCTTGGAATGATTTCGACACACTTCGCTGCCCCGCGTCGCCTCGCCGAGCGCGAGTTGCGGCTCATGGATTTATTAGCGCGGCAAGCCGCAGATTATCTGGAACGCAAGCAGGCCGAGGAAGCGAAGGCGCGACTGGCCGCGATTGTCGAGTCGTCCGATGACGCCATCATTGGCAAAGATCTGAACGGCGTCATCATGAGTTGGAATTGGGGAGCGGAACGGCTTTTCGGCTACACGGCGCAGGAAGCGATTGGCCAGCCCGTCACGATCCTCTTTCAGCCCGAGCGGTTCGATGAAGAGCCGGGCATCCTGGAGCGTATCCGTCGCGGAGAGTCCATCGAGCATTATGAAACGATACGCCGCCGCAAAGACGGCACTCTCTTCGATGTCTCGCTAACCGTCTCACCGGTCAAGAATGCCGAAGGAAAAGTGATTGGCGTCTCAAAAGTGGCCCGCGACATTACGTACAAAGTCCGCGCCAGGGAACAACTGGAGCAGACCGTTGCCGAGCGCACTGCTTCGCTCAAACAAGCCATCGCCCAAATGGAAGAGTTCTCCTACAGCGTCTCACATGACTTACGGGCACCCGTTCGCGCCATCGAAGGCTATGCGCGGATTCTCAACGAGGATTGCCGCGCCTTGTTGCCTGCAAAGGCGCAAGGCCATCTTGATAAAATTTCGCGCAGCACTGAGCGGATGAACCGTCTGATCAATGACGTGTTGACACTCAGCCGCGTGGCGCAGAATGAGGTTCGGCTGCACGAAATCGCTTTGCACCCGTTCATTGAAGAACTCATTGAACAATACCCGGAGATGCAGCAAGCCAATATTGAGCTCGGTGAGTTGCAGACGGTGATCGGCGACGACGCTTCACTCTCGCAAGCGGTTTCCAATCTTCTTTCCAACGCCATAAAATTTGTGACGCCCGGGGATCGCCCGCACGTGCGCGTATGGTGCGAACCCGAAGGCGAATCAGTTCGCATTTGGGTTGCAGACAAAGGCATCGGCATCGCGCCGGAACTTCAAGGTAAACTCTTCGGTATCTTCCAACGGCTGCGCCCCAACGAAGGTTATGAAGGCACCGGCATTGGTCTTGCGATCGTGCGCAAAGCTGTGGAAAGAATGGGCGGCAAAGTTGGAGTCGAGTCAGATGGGAAAACAGGGAGCCGGTTCTGGGTTGAATTGAAAGGCATTACAAATGGGGCGGGGCGTGATCTTGCTGGTGGAGGACAATGAAGACGACATCTTCTTCATGCAGCGCGCTTTTGAAAAGGCCGAACTCACCAATCCCCTGCACGTCATTATGGATGGACATGAAGCCATCAATTATCTCGATGGCCGTGGTGGGTTCGCCGACCGAGCAGCTCACCCCTTTCCCGATTTTATCTTTCTCGACCTGAAACTTCCATTTGTGGACGGCTTCGAGGTGCTCACCTGGCTCCGCCAAGAGAAAAAGTCTTCGGTGCCCGTGGCAGTCCTCAGCTCGTCACCGGAGGAAGTCGATATGCGCCGCGCCCGCGAACTCGGCGCGAGTTGTTATCTCATCAAACCGCCGGACGTTTCCATGCTGCTCAGTTGCTGGAAACAGTTCAGCTTGTCGTGAGAAGCGGTTACCTGAGCTAGCAGCGAATCGAGCTCCTCGACCCTTCGTTGATGTTAACTCGTTCCTGCTCCAGCTGCTGGGCCAGCGAGAGCACCTCTTCGATAATGTTACGTTCTTTTGGCATACGAATGTTCGGTGAACGTGAATCCCACGGGACGTCTTTCTGATCGGCGATTTCATCCATCCGAGCGCGTAGCTCACCAATCTCGCGCAGCAGTGCTTTGGATGTTTCATCGGGCTCAGTCCTGTGCCGGATAGACCGACACCTGAGAACATTAGGCCCATCGTGGGGGTGGGGACGGGTGAGGTAGCGCGCTGATCAATGCTCTGGAGCGGCACTCTTCTCGGAAAGTGAATGAAAAGCGCCTTGATCCCAGCCAGAAAAACTTCAGCGTTGACAGAAATGCATGCCTACTCCCAAGGATTCCGGCAATGAAGAGAAAGATCGTGTCAATGGCAATCGTCGGGGCTTCGTTGATCGGGTGGTCGTCTGTCACTCGTGGTCAAGGTTTGTATTTCGATGCAAACGTCGGGCCGTCTCTTGCGGACGATGTGAGCGTAAAACAGTTCATCGCGCCGGGACAACGCGGTGACATCGAACTCGATCCGGGCATGCGACTTAGCGTTGCAGGCGGCTACAATTTCAACCGGTACCTTGGTGTGCAGCTTGAATCAGGCTTCATCTACAACAACATCGATAAGATCGGACGCAACTCCGCAGATCATGCCGCCCTCACCCACGTGCCAATCCTCGCCGACGTGGTCTTCCGCTGCGAAAAGGGAAACATAGTGCCTTACATTGGCGTGGGCGCGGGCGGTGACGTGAGTGCGATCTCATTTGATGAAGCACGAGTGGGGGCAGCGCGGCTCGACGGCACGTCGGCGGATGTGGTGTTCGCGTGGCAGGCATTCGCGGGCGCTCGCTACAAGATCAACGAAACAATGTCGATCGGTGGCGGCTATAAATATTTCTGGGCGGATGGTGCGTCCTGGGACGTGCGCAGGTCGGCACAGGACATCGAGACGAAGGACGCCGGCGTTCACTCGCTGGGCGTGGATTTCAACATGAAATTCTAAGCGAGCATTAACCGCTGAGAATAAGTTGCCAACGCCGCGCCTCATCTGGCGCGGCTTTTCCACGTCTTCACAAACTTCGTAGGCGCAACTTTGATAGGGGAACTTGAGGCGGTCCACCTGAGCTGATGAACCTCTTACAAATCTTGAAGCGTGTTCGTGAAAGACAGCTTTGTCTCCGACGGGTTACGAATTCCAGCCCCCGCCAAGGGAGCGGTAAAGCGCGACAGCATTGAGCAGGCGGGCGACTTGAAATTGCAGAAGATTTTGTTGGGCGGCGTAAAGATCCTGCTGTGCCAAGAGGACGTCTACATAGCTGTCGACACCTTGGCGGTAGCGCGCTTCGGTGATGTCGAAACGCTTTTGCTGTGCGCTCAGCAAGAGTTCCTGCGCTTTAATCCGTTCATCGAGAATGGAGCGAACGGCGAGTGCGTCCGCAACTTCACGGAATGCGTTCTGAATAGTCCTTTCGTAATTGGCGATCTCTATCTTCTTGCTGATTTTTGAGACGTCCAGGTTGGCCCGCGTGCTGCCGACATCGAAGATGGGAACCGTAATTTGCGGGGAAAAGCTCCATGTCCCAGACGGGCCGGCGAATAGA
>DATHEW010000264.1:0-7487 GCA_035318425.1 Candidatus Acidiferrum sp.
TCTGTCCCAAAGCGATGATGACGAGCGAGAATTCACTCACTTGCGACAGGTTCAGCGCGGGCAAAAAGCTGACGCGATGGCCGAGATTCATTCGATCCAATGGGATGAAGACCGTGATGAATCGCGTTGCGATCAGGAACACACCCAGCGCGATCGCCATGCCGAGTAACGCGAAGCTGGGCATCGGGATGGTCATGCCGAGCGCAACGAAGAAAAGCGTGAGAAAGAAATCGCGCAAGGTCGTGACCTTGGCGGTGACATCCAGCGCGTAAGGAAAGGTGGAAATCGCGACGCCCGCGACGAGCGCACCCATTTCGCGCGAGAGACCAAGAGCCACTGCGAGTCCGCAGATGAGGAAACACCATGCGAGCGCACCGACAAGAACCAGTTCAGGCAGGCGTGCCACGGCTTTAAACAAAGTGGGCAACACGTATTTGCTCGCGACGAGCGCCGCCACCACGAGGGTTGCGACTTTGCCGAGCGACAACAGAATCTGGCTCACTGCCGGGTTGTCGAGGTTCGGCTGGACGGCGAGAAAAAGGATGGCGAACAAGTCTTGAATTACGAGCACGCCGAGCGTGATGCGTCCGGCGAGCGTCTCGAGCTCGCGCTTGTCATACAAAATTTTGACGATGATCACCGTGCTGCTCAGTGCGGCGGCGATGGCCAGGTAAAGCGCGTCCAGTTTTCCCGCACCGAGCGAGTAGCCGATCAGTCTGAAGAACAGAAGTCCGAGCAGCGTTCCTCCCACCACTTGAATGATCGACGTGACGAGAATCGCACGCCCGGCGCTGGCAATGCTCTTCAGATTGATCTCCAGACCAATCATGAAGAGGAGGAAAATCAATCCGAGTTCCGAGATCGTCGCGATGGCGTCACGGTCTGAAATCCATTTAAGCCCGACGGGTCCGACGAGCACGCCGGCTGCGAGATAGGCGAGGATCAAAGGCTGGCGGAGAAGCTTGGCGAGCACGCCAAGTCCCCACGCGACAACCACGCAAAGCGCGATATCGTTCAGCAGGGCATCATGATTTACGGCCGAAGCGTCCACGGGAGTGCAGCGTAGCGAACGTGTTTCAGCGTGCAAGCAGTTGCTCTACTCTTGGCGTGGGACGAAAGGACTATCGCGCGAATTGGAGCCGAAGTTACCCTGTCGTCCGCCGCGGACCTTGGCGCGGCAACGCAGCATGACGACAGCGAGTGAACAGCAGCAATCGATCGGCACAGGACGCGAACAGGTGTTCCACGTGCGCGGCCTCACGAAGGTCTATGGCGCGGGCACGGCCGAGGTGCGCGCGCTCGACGGCGTGGATCTCGATTTATTCGCAGGAGAACTCGTGGTGTTGCTCGGCCCTTCCGGCAGTGGCAAGACGACGCTGCTCAATCAAATCGGCGGACTCGATGTGCCAACCGATGGCGAACTCTGGTATCGCGGCATGGAACTGACTCACGCGGATGAAACTGAACTGACGCGCTATCGCCGAGATTCCGTGGGATTCATTTTCCAGTTCTACAATTTGATCCCCAGCCTCACCGCGCGGGAGAACGTGGCGCTGATCACCGAGATCGCGAACGATCCGATGTCGGCGGAAGAAGCATTGGACATGGTGAATCTGAGCAATCGGCTGGATCATTTTCCTGCGCAGCTTTCCGGCGGCGAGCAACAACGTGTGGCAATTGCGCGTGCGATTGCGAAGCGTCCCGAGGTGTTGTTGTGCGATGAACCGACCGGCGCGCTCGACATCAAGACGGGCATCGTCGTGCTGGAAGCGTTGCAACGCGTGAACCAGGAACTCGGCACGCTCACGGTCGTCATCACGCACAACGCCGCGATGGCCGACATGGCAGATCGCGTGATTCGTTTTGCGGATGGGCGCGTGCAGAGCATTCGCGAGAACACGATGAAAGCGCCGGCGAACAGTCTCAACTGGTGAGTTCCGAATGACGAATTTCCAATTCCGAAGAAAGCTCGAAGTCCGAACACCGGGAGACAGGAACGGTGTCGCGTCAATTGGACGGCTTCGGCCTTCCCTCGTCATTCGTTATTCGTCATTCGACATTTAACGAATGCTTTCTCTTCTCGATCGCAAGGTCTGGCGCGACCTGAATCGCATGAAAGGTCAGGCCATCGCCGTCTCGCTTGTGATGGCGTGCGGGCTGGCGATGCTCACGATGTCTCGCAGTCTCATTCAATCCCTCGAGAGCACCCGCGCGGAATACTACGAGGCGAACCGTTTTGCGGATGTCTTCGCGCATCTGAAACGCGCGCCCAACTCGGTGGCCGATCGTGCGAAGCAGATCGCCGGCGTCGCCGGAGTGCAGGCCGGTCTCGCGGTGAGCGTCACGCTCGACCTTCCTGGACTCGACGAACCTGCGAGCGGACAAGTGCGTTCGCTTCCAGATCGCGATGAGCCTGAGCTGAATCGATTATTTCTGCGCGCGGGCCGATGGCTCGTGCCCGGCAGCCGCGGTGAAGTGCTCGTGGGTGAAGCATTCGCCAAAGCCAATCAACTGAAGCCAGGTGCCCGCATTGCTATGCTGCTCAACGGACGGCGCGAGGAATTTGTCATCGTCGGCATCGTGCTTTCGCCGGAGTTTATCTTCGAGTCGCGCCCCGGTGCCGCGCTGCCGGACAATCGCACCTACGGAATCTTTTGGATGCCTTACGAGGAAGTGGCAAAGGCGTTTGATCTTTACGGCGCCTTCAATTTTATCGCGCTTCGGCTCACGCCCGGCGCATCCGAGCGCGCGGTCATTGCGCAAGTGGATCGTTTACTCGAAACGTACGGCGGACGCGGCGGGTTTGGCCGTACGGATCATCCATCACACATTCGCGTCTCGGACGAGATTCGGGTGCTGACGACGCTATCGGTCGGTTTCCCGCTCGTGTTCCTTAGCGTCGCGGCGTTCATGGTGAACGCGGTGTTGTCGCGTCTGCTCTCACTTCAGCGCGAACAGATCGCGATTCTGAAAGCGTTCGGGTTTCCGAATCGCGACATCGTGCTGCACTACTTGAAATTCGCGTTCGTGATCGTCGCCGGCGGTCTCATCATCGGAGCGCTCGGCGGCGCGGTGCTCGGGAACAAGCTCGTGGGCATGTATGAAATGTGGTTTCGCTTTCCTGAGTTGCACTTTCAGTTCGCGCGCTCGGCACTGGTCTGGGCTTCATTCGTGGGCGTGTTCGCCGCGATGCTCGGCGTTTTCAATGCCGTGCGCCGCGCGGCGAAACTGCCGCCCGCCGAAGCCATGCGTCCCGAACCACCGGCGAATTATCGCCCATCCATCATCGAGCGCACGGGCATCGCGCGATTCCTTTCGCACACGTTTCGCATCGCCATGCGCAACATCGAGCGGCGTCCGATGCAGGCGCTCTTCACCGTGGCGGGACTCGCGCTGGCGACGGGAATTCTCATTGTCCCGAACACGTTTCGCGACAGCGTGAAGCACATCCTCGGCTTTCAATGGGACGTGCTCGAACGCGAAGACCTGAGCGTGGGCCTCGTCGAGCCCGCGAGCGCAAAGGTGACGCATCTCTTCGAGCAATTGCCCGGCGTCGTGGCGGTCGAGCCGTTTCGAGTCACGCCCGTGCGGCTGCGGTTCGGGCATCGCTCACGTCAGCTCGCCATTCGCGGGATGCAAGCGAACGGAATTCAAACGCGCATCATTGATCAGGCGATGCATGAGATCCCGTTGCCCATGAATGGGGTAGTGGTTTCAGCGAAGCTGGCGGAAGTGCTCGGCGCGCGCGTGGGTGATGTCCTCACTGTCGAAACGCTCGAAGGCAAACGCCTCGTGCGTAGCGTGCCGCTCGTCGGGTTGGCCGAAGATCTCGCTGGCGTGACGGCTTACATGGAGATGCATGCGCTCAATCGATTCCTCGAAGAAGGCGATGTCGTGACCGGCGCGAATCTGACGGTGGACAACGCGCGTCGCGCCGAGTTCCTGCGCGAGCTTAAGAGCATCCCGCGCGTGAGCTGGGTCGCGATCAAGGAATCGTTGCGCGAGAATTTTCGCAAGACCACCGGCGCGAGCATCAACTTGATCCAATCAATTTATCTCACGTTCGCAACCGTCGTGGCCTTCGGGGTCGTTTACAACAATGCGCGCATCTCGCTCGCGGAACGCGCGCGCGAACTCGCGACGCTGCGCGTGATTGGTTTCTCGCAACGCGAAGTCGGAAGCGTGCTCGTGACTGAATTGATCGTGCTGTCGCTGATCGCCATGCCCATTGGCCTTCTGCTCGGGACGGGTTTCGCGACGGGAATCATCAGCATGGTGAATACCGAAACGGTGCGCCTTCCGCTGGTCCTCACGACGCGCAATTATGCTTTCGCTACGCTGGTCGTGGCGGCGGCATCGACGTTGTCTGCGATCCTCGTTTTGCGAAACCTGAAGCACTTGAACCTGGTGAGCGCATTGAAAGCGCCGGAATGAAGGAGAAAGTCTTACGCGAAGGACTCGAAGGCTGCAAAGAGGTGAACGCGTTCAACCTTTGCGCACTTGGCGCCTCTGCATGAGGCACTTCCCCGCTTGAAACTCGAATCTGATGAACACCACGACTACTGTCTCCACCGCGATGGAACCGCCGTCGAAAGACACTACCGCGCGTCCGCTCACGCCCACGCCACGACGCAATGATGTGGTGAAGCGCAAGCGGCGTCGCTGGCTGCCGTACTTCGGCGCGCTGATCTTGATCGCGCTTATCGTGGCGGGACTTTGGCCGAAGCCGTTGCCGGTCGAGACGGTGAAGGTCACGACCGGCCGCTTGCGTGTGACGGTGAATGAGGAAGGCAAGACGCGCATCAAGCAACGCTTCGCGGTGTCTGCGCCGGTGACGGGACAGCTTCGCCGCATTCCCTTCAAGGCTGGCGCGGAAATGAAAGCCGGAGAAACCGTGGTCGCAATGATTGACCCGCTGACGCCCACGATGCTCGACGCGCGCACTCGCGCTCTGGCCGAAGCACGTCGCGACACAGCGACAGCAAACGTGGAACGTGCGCACGCCGCTCACAAATTTGCGGCGAGTGAGTTGAAGCGTTTCGAGGCGTTGTTCGCCGACAAGACGATTTCCATCCAGGAGTTTGAGCAAGTGCAGTGGCGCGAGACATCCGCAGCGAAAGAACTCAGCGCGGCGGAAGCGGCGTTGCGCCAGGCTGAGGCGGAGATCGCGGAATTCAGCGTTCCTGCTTCGGACCAACCGCGCACCGCTGTGGAGGTGAAGACGCCCGTGAGCGGGCGTGTGTTGCGCGTGATCGAGGAAAGTTCACGTGTGGTTGCAGCCGGCACACCGCTCGTCGAGATCGGTGATCCAGCGGATCTGGAAGTAGTAATCGAAGTGTTGTCGCGCGATGGCGCGGCCATTCGGCCCGGCACTCGCGTCGAACTGGAACAGTGGGGCGGCAACGAACCGTTGCAAGCGCGCGTGCGACTCGTGGAACCGGCGGCGTTCACCAAGATCAGCGCGCTGGGCGTGGAAGAGCAACGCGTGAATGTCATTGCGGACATCGTCACACCCGTCGAGAAACGTGCGAACCTCGGCGATCAATTTCGTGTCGAGGCGCGCATCGTCACGTGGGAGGCGGAGAAGGTGTTGAAAGTTTCATCGGGCGCAATTTTCCGGCGAGGCGAAGAGACAGCCGTTTTTGTCGTGAAGAACAGCCGCGCAACATTTCAACCGATCGAAGCTGGTCGCAGTTCACGAACCGAAACAGAGATTACAAACGGTCTCAGCGAAGGCGATGACGTAATCATTTATCCCGGTGATCGCATCCACGACGATGATCGCGTGAAGCCGCTGCATATCAGCCGGTGAGCGCAATTGGCGCAGATTTCATCTGCGGCTCTCAGGCGTCTGGAACGTTTTCAAAAATCCGTTTGCCCATGCTGACGCGCTTCTCGATGGAGTACCCCAGCGTTGCGTAAAACGCCGTCACACTTTCGCGGTCTTCCATGATCTGAAGGTTGATCTTCACGCAGCCCCTGCCAGTCAGGGCGCGCTCGGCATGCGCAACGAGGCGGCCTCCGATGCCTCGCCTGCGATGGGATTCAGCAACCTCTAAAGAGTAAAGCCAACCGCGATGTCCATCGTATCCGGCCATGACGTGCCGATGACCGCATCGTGAGCAACTGCGATGAAGAAGAGATTATCTTCCACGACAAGTTTCTTATCGATGACCAGACTCGGACGATTGTGCGCCGGTTCATAGCCAAAAACTGTTTCCCACAACGCCACAACCTCGTTTCGATGAACGGCATTCACGAAGGGCTTGATCGTAATGGTGTTCATGCGAGTGGGTGTCGGTTTCTGGCGAGGATGGCGCGCTTGGCCGTGATGGGGTCAAGCAGGATTCCAAGGTCGATCACTCCAACTTCAAAGCGTCCACAGTGCGGTGTTCTCGTCGGTGCCCGGGAAAAAACTGTTTTGTGAGAACGCCTTTGCTCTAAGTTCCGCAAACGATGAATGCTGCCAATCAGTCGATGTGGGAACGCTTTAAGCAGCGGTATGTGGAATACCCGACCCTGGGTTTGAGCATCGACACCAGCCGGATGAACTACGACGACGCGTTCATCGAGTCGATGAAACCGCGCGTCGAGAAAGCACTGGCAGCGATGACCGCCTTGGAGGGGGGCGCAATCGCCAACGCTGACGAAAACCGGATGGTTGGGCATTACTGGTTGCGCAACCCCGCGTTAGCGCCGACGACAGAGATCAGACAAGAGATTGAAGCGACCCTGGTCGCGGTCAAAACGTTCGCGAATGAAGTCCACACCGGCCAAGTGTCGGGAAAAGCCGGTCCGTTCAAGAACGTGTTGCTGATCGGCATCGGTGGCTCCGCCCTTGGGCCTCAGTTCGTCTCGCACGCGTTGGGGCATCCCAAGAGAGACAAGATGCGGATGTTCTTTTTCGACAACACGGACCCGGACGGAATGGAGAAGGTGCTCGCCAGTCTGGACGGACAGCTTGGACAAACGCTCTGCGTCGTAATTTCAAAGTCCGGCGGCACGAAGGAAACACGAAACGGGATGCTTGAAGCGGAGGCAGCGTATCATGCTGCTGGCCTCCAATTCCACGCCCACGCAGTAGCGATTACTGGACAAGGAAGTAATCTGGAGCGCGTGGCAATTGGTTGGTTGCGGCGGTTTCCTATGTGGGATTGGGTAGGTGGCCGAACTAGCGAGACCTCGGCAGTGGGCTTGGTGCCAGCCGCGCTTCAAGGAATCGACATTCATGCGTTGCTGGCGGGTGCCAAAGAGTGTGATATCGTCACTCGGCAGCGGGATCAGAATAATCCGGCCGTAAATCTGGCAAACGTATGTTACTACATCGGTAACGGAACAGGCTCCAAAGACATGGTGGTTCTTCCTTACAAAGATCGTTTGGAGCTTTTTTCCAAATATCTTCAACAGCTCGTAATGGAATCTTTGGGTAAGGAAAAGGATCTGAAAGGCAACACCGTGAATCAAGGCCTCTCGGTGTTCGGCAACAA
>DATHEW010000265.1:0-6694 GCA_035318425.1 Candidatus Acidiferrum sp.
ACTCTGGAAACAGCGCGCCTCGCGAGCGTTCCGGCACCGTTGGCTTACACGACGGAATCGTTTGCGGGAATGCAGCCACTGCATTTGGAAAGTGCCGCAGTATCGCCAGAAGAACTGGAAGCGTACGAAACCTGGAAAAAGTCGAACCAGGATGTGTTCTGAAAACGTTTCGGTCTGCGGTCGGCAAACGTATGCATCGCGGCCGAGCGGCGGGCTGAGAGTCCACCACCACGCGCTTCGTCCCCGAATTCGTGCATTCTGTCCCCAGCCGTTTGAGCTCCTTCGCGGAATTTGTTTTCTCATGGGCAATCCATGAACGCAAAAAATCCCATCTCCATTGCTGTGGTCGTTTCTGTAGCGACCTTTTTTCTTCCTCAATCTGCGCTGGCGCAGGGTTGCGTGGCATCACGCGGAGCTGGACTGACATGTACGGCGTTCGGGCACGAGCATTTTGGTTTGTCCGGCGAGTCCCTGCCGCCGAGTTCAGGTTTTCAGGCGGGCGTGGCTTATCGCTGGCTGCACTCGGATCGCCACTTTGTCGGCGATGAAGAGCAGAAAGAACGGCAGGAGGAAGGGAGCGAGGTGATCAATGATTCGCATTTCATCGATGTCAATGTGACCTACGCCTTTTCCCGGAGAATCAGCGCCACGGTGACCTTTCCGTTTGTGCTTCACGACCGTTCACAAGTGGTACGGGACGCGAGCCGAAATATTCTCGGCCGCTTTCACACGCAAGCGTCCGGCCTCGCGGATATTCGCGCCGAGGGCAATGTGTGGTTGCTCGATCCCCCGGAGAATCCCAGGGGCAACGTGTTGCTGGGCCTTGGCTTCGACGCGCCGACGGGTGAGAAGGACGCGAAGGATACGTTTCAAGTGTTCAGCGGCGGACAAATTTTGGCGGAAGAACGGAACGTGGACCAATCCATCCAGCCGGGCGACGGCGGATGGGGAATCACGGCGGATGTGTATGCGTTCCGGCAAATCGTGCCGCGGGTAAATGCTTATGTGAACGGCGCCTACACGTTCACGCCCGAAGAGACGAGTGGCGTGAAGACGCTGCGTTCGAATCCATTCGAAGCGGAGATGTCGATCGCGGACAGCTACATGGGACGCGGCGGATTCGAATATCTGGTGTGGCCCAAGCACGGCCTGACCGTGAGCCTCGGCGCACGCATCGAAGGTGTGCCGGTGTATGACGCGGTGGGTGGCAGCGATGGATTCCGCCGTCCGGGTTATGCGATTTCGATCGAGCCTGGAATCTCGGCGATGGTGAAGAGTTGGTCCTTCGGCGTATATGCGCCGGTGGCGGTGTATCGCAATCGCGAGCGGAGCTGGGCGGATATTCAACTCACACGATCGAGCGGCACGTTCCGTCACGGCGACGCCGCATTCGCGGACTTCGTGATCATCGCGAGTATTTCAAAACGGCTCTGATTGTTCGCAGGTTTCACAGACTGCGCAGATTCCTCCTCTGCGAAATCTGCGTCATTGCGGATAAAGACTCCCATGCGAGCTGGCTTGAAGATTTCTTTGGTCGCGCTGCGGGAGTTCACCCCGCGCTGCAAGCATTTCACCCCACGTAGTTTGTTCTTCGCCGAGAACTCAGGCAAAACTAGCCTCTGAAATCCCATGGCAGAAACTCCGAATAGTCCCGTCTTGTCCTCCGGCGATGCGCCGCAGCGGAAGAAATATGTGCGCGCCGTCGGGCCGCGCCTGCGCGTGCTGCTCTACGTGGTGTTCGCGCTCTTCGCGTTGCTCGGCGCGAATTCGGTTTATCTCTCCAGCATCACGTTTCTCGAATGGTGGCGCGGGCTGACATACCAGAATTATTTTTACATGGTGATGTTCGGTGCGCACCTCGTGCTGGGATTGCTCATCGTGCTGCCGGTCATTGTCTTCGGGTGCATTCACATCAAGAACTCCCACAGCCGATCGAATCGGCGCGCGGTGCGTGTTGGCTATCTTCTATTCGCCATCGCTCTTGTCCTTCTCTTCTCCGGCGTCGCGCTGATGCGCTTCGATTGGTTCTCGATCAAAGACCCGCGGCTGCGTTCACCGATCTATTGGGCGCACGTGATCACGCCGTTGCTGGCAATCTGGGTTTACGTGCTGCACCGACTGGCCGGGCCGCGCATCAAATGGAGCATCGGCGTGAAGTGGTCGTTCGCTGTCGGCGTGCTCGTGCTCGCGGGCGTGTTCATGCACTCGGCACATCCGAAGAAGAACGAGACGGGCTCAGTCGAGGGCACGAATTACTTCATGCCGAGCTTCGCGCGCACGGCGACCGGCAAGTTCATCCCCGAGCGCACGCTGATGATGGATGACTATTGCCTCAAGTGCCACGAGGACGCTTACAAAGGCTGGTTCCACAGTTCGCACCATTTCAGCTCGTTCAACAACGAGCCTTACTTCTTTGCCGTAAATGAGACGCGGCAGGTTTCATTGAAGCGCGACGGCAATGTGAAGGCATCCCGCTGGTGCGCGGGCTGCCACGATGTGGTGCCGTTTTTCGCGGGTAAGTTTGACGATCCCAACTTTGACATCCGCAATGATCCCACGGCGCACGCGGGCATCACTTGTACCGCGTGTCATGCGATCACGCATGTGGACGGCACGCGCGGCAACGCCGAGTACACGATTGATGAGCCGATCCATTACCCATTCGCCTACAGCAGCAACGCGATCCTGCAGTACATCAACAACCAACTGGTGAAGGCGAAGCCAGAGTTTCACAAGAAGACATTCCTGAAGCCTGTTATGAAGTCGGCGGAGTTTTGCTCCACGTGTCACAAGGTTTCCCTTCCACAGGAGCTCACGAAGTACAAAGAGTTCCTTCGAGGGCAAAACCACTACGACACATTTCTGCTCAGTGGCGTCTCGGGCCACAACGCGCGCAGTTTTTACTACCCGGAAAAAGCGCAGCAAAACTGCAACGGCTGTCACATGCCGTTGAAGGAGTCGCCGGACTTCGCGGCGAATTACTTCAACCCGACTAACAACGCGACGCGATTTATCCATGATCATTTGTTCCCCGCCGCGAATACGGGAATCCCAGCGATTCGGAAAGGTGTTCTGGGCAAGGTTGAGGGAATGCAGACGTTCGATGGCAAGTACGATGAGTTGGATGACGTCATTACAGTCCAATCCAACTTCCTCCGCGGCTCATTGCGCGTGGACATCTTCGGCGTGCGCGAAGGTGGAGACATTTCCGGCAAGCTCATTGCCCCGTTGCGACCGAACGTGCCACCACTCAAACGCGGACAGACTTATCTCATCGAAGTTGTCCTGCGCACCATGCGGCTGGGACATCCGTTCAGCCAGGGAACGGTGGACTCAAATGAAATTTGGGTCGATGCGAAGGTTCGCAATGGCCAGCGCACGCTTGGTCGCAGCGGTGGTCTCGGTCAGCACAAAGATGTCGATCCGTGGTCGCACTTCGTAAACGTGTTCATGCTCGACCGCGACGGGAATCGCATCGACCGCCGCAATCCGCAGGACATTTTCACGCCGCTTTACAATCATCAGATCCCGCCCGGCGCCGCGAAGATCGCGCATTACTCCTTCACCGTGCCGGAGGACGCCGGCAATTCGGTGACAGTCGATGTGAAACTGAACTACCGGAAGTTTGATACGATCTACATGAACTATGTGTTCGGGAAGGGCTACACGAACGGCGCACCATTCCAAATCACGAATGAATTGCCGACCGTCACGATCGCGAGCGACTCGTTGACGTTTCCAGTGGGTGTTGGAAGGACGATCTCTGCGAGTCCCATTACCGCACGCACGAATGACGCGGCGTTCCCCCTCACCCCAAGGGAGAGAGAGAACGGCATTCAGTCTCTTGGCAAATCGGGCACTGAAGTCGGTAACGCAGCGTCAGACATTTCAGCGAATCGTGATTCGCTATCCCCTCTCCCTGGGGGAGAGGGTCAGGGTGAGGGGAAAGCGCGTATGAACATCGCCGCGACCGAGACCTCATCCACAGCGACTTCATTCACCATCACCAATCCACCATCAACTATTCCAGCGTGGCAGCGCTGGAACGACTACGGCATCGGCCTGCTGCTCGAAGGCACGGACAAGGGCAGCGAGAAAGGCCAGTTGCTCGAGGCCGCTGAAGCCTTCGAGCAAGTTGAGAAGCTTGCACGCTACGATGGCCCGTTGAACCTCGCTCGCATTTACTTCAAGGAAGGGCGCCTCGACGAGGCTGTGTCCGCGCTGCAACGCGCGTCGAAGTTCGATCCATCCGCGCCACGCTGGACGGTGGCGTGGCTCAACGGGTTGGTGAACAAACAAAACGGTTACCTCGACAAAGCCATCACAGAGTTCACCAGCATCATCGAGGATCGCTACGAGGAGTTGGATCGTCGCGGCTTCGACTTCAGCCTCGATTATGAAGTCATCAACGAACTCGGCCAGACGCTTTTCGAGCGCGCGAAAATCGAGCGCGGCGACGACGCGGCGCAGAAGCAATGGCTGGAGAAAGCCGTCGCACGCTTCAAGCGCACGCTGGAGATCGACACGGAAAACGTGACGGCGCACTACAACCTCGCGCTCATTTATGAACGTCTCGGTGAACGCGATCTCGCGGTGAACCATCGCAAGCTTCACGAGCGTTACCGTCCCGATGACAACGCCCGCGACCGCGCCATCGCCATTGCCCGCCGCCGTGATCCGGCCGCCGACAATGCAGCGCAGGCGACGGTGATTTATCCGTTGCAGCGCGATGAAGCTTTCGAGCTGCGTGCAAACACAGCGACGACTCCGGTTCCCTCTTCCCTCAACGGGGAGAGAGAACAGGCCGGCGGGGCTCGTCGTTTTGAAGCATCGGAACCAGTTCGCCGCGTTGTTCGCCAGCCATGATCACTTACCGCAACGGCAATCACCTCGATCTCGAAGCCGTGATTGAACTCTATCACTCGTCAACGCTGGGCGAGCGTCGTCCCATCGATGATCGTGAGCGCGTTGCTGCAATGCTGCGCAACGCCAACCTCGTCGTGACGGCATGGCATTACGAGCGGCTCGTCGGCATCTCCCGTGCGCTCACCGATTTCGTTTACGTGACTTATTTGTCCGATCTCGCGGTGCGCGTGTCGCACCAGAAGATGGGAATCGGAAAGGAGCTGATGCGTCGCACCCAAGCCGCGGCGCCGACCGCACAGATCATCCTGCTCGCCGCGCCCGCAGCCGAAGAATACTACCCGCGCGTGGGATTCAGCCATCACCCGCAGGCGTGGGTGCTGAAGCCCGAGGAGAGAATTGCGCCATGAATGTTGAAGACCCGAAGAAGTTTCGCAACGAGCAGGACGAGGACGTCGCGCATCTCGACGATCGTGTGGTCGGCCGAGCCTTTGCGCGATCCGCGGTCGCGTTCGTTGTCATCGTCGGCGCTGTGATCGCGGGCGTGCTCTACGCGAAGCGCGACAAACCTAAAGCCCAGCCGCAGGTGACACAACTCAGCGCGCCGGCGAGTGCACTCGCGCAAGTGGTTCAACCTCCAACCGTGAAGTTCACCGACATCACGGCGAGCAGCGGGATCCAGTTCGTTCACAACAACGGCGCACATGGCGAAAAACTCCTGCCTGAAACGATGGGCTCCGGCGTGGCGTTCTTCGACTTTGACAACGACAACCGCGCCGATCTGCTCTTCATCAATTCAACATACTGGTCGTGGGATAAAGACGCCGCCGGCAAGCCGAAAACCACGATGGCTCTTTACCGAAGCGATCCGAACTCGCCCGGCTTCATTGACGCCACCTCCGGCTCCGGACTCGATGTGAGTTTTTACGGCACTGGCGTGGCCATCGGAGATTTTGACAACGACGGCAACACCGACGTGTTCATCACCGGCGTCGGCGATCAGCGACTCTTCCGAAATCTCGGTGGCGGAAAATTTCAAGACGTGACAGAGGCGTTCGGAGTGAAAGCCGAGTCGGGCGCGTGGAGCACGGCGGCGTGCTTCTTCGATTACGACAATGACGGGAAACTCGATTTGTTCGTTGGCCATTACGTGAAGTGGTCGCGCGAGATCGACGCGGAAGTCGGCTACAAGATCGACGGCAAGACGCGCGCCTACGGTCAACCGATGAATTTTCAGGGAACGTTCCCGCGCTTGTTCCACAATGACGGCGGCAAGTTCACCGACGTTTCCGCGCAAGCTGGAGTTCAAGTGAAGAGCGCTGGGCTTGGCGCTGCCTCAGCAAAGACGTTGGGAGTCGTTCCCGCTGACCTCGACAGCGATGGCTTCATCGATCTCGTTGTCGCCAACGACACGACGCCGAATTTCGTGTTCCACAACCAGAAGAACGGCACGTTCAAGGAATGTGGCGCGACGTGCGGCGTGGCCTTCGACAGCTACGGCAACACGCGCGGCGCGATGGGCATCGATGCGGCGCACTTTCGCAACGACGCGTCGCTCGGCATCATGATCGGCAACTTCGCCAACGAGATGACCGCGCTCTACGTCTCGCAGCCCGGTGGTATGTTCTTCACCGACGAGGCGATTCCCGAAGGCATCGGTCCCGCGAGCCGATTGCTGCTGAAGTTCGGCATCTTCTTCTTTGACTACGATCTCGATGGCCGCCTCGACGTGCTCTCCGCCAATGGCCACCTCGACGAAGAAATCGTGAAGCTGCAAAAGAGTCAGAGCTATCGCCAACCCGCGCAACTCTTCTGGAACACTGGTGCGAAG
>DATHEW010000266.1:0-13908 GCA_035318425.1 Candidatus Acidiferrum sp.
GCGAGTTGCTCCTGCTTGAGCGAGAAGAGGAAATAGCTCTGGTCCTTGCGCATGTCCTTGCCGCGCTTGAGCAACGTGCGTCCGGTGTCGCGGCACGTTTCAGTGCGCGCGAAATGGCCGGTGGCAATCAACTCTGCTCCGAGTTTCTTCGCGCGCGAGATGAGCGTGCCGAACTTCAGCTTCTCGTTGCACATCACGCACGGATTGGGCGTGCGACCGGCCTTGTACTCTTCAGCGAAGTAATTGATCACTTGCTGCTGAAACTCCGCCGCTTCATCCACGAGATAGTAAGGAATGTTCAGCTTGTGAGAGACGGAGCGTGCATCCATCACCGCTTGCGGGCCGCAGCACTTGTCTTCGGCGCGATTCACACAGTCCTGCGGCCACAATTTCAACGTAATGCCAATCACGTCGTAACCCTGCTCCAACAACAATGCCGCGGCGGCAGAGGAATCAACTCCTCCGCTCATTCCGACGACGACTCGTGGCTTCTTCTCCATCGCAAGGGCGGGAAGATAGCCGCGAGCAACACGCTGTAAAGGCGTGTTCTAGCGGCGGCGTCCCTTCGATGGCAGTTGGAATGCCGCGTCAGTGAAGAGATAGATATTTCGCCCCTCGGAACTAACGAGCAATCCCTCCGTCGTGAAGGTGCATCCTTCCATCGAATTGTCACTGAACGGCACGAACAGTGTGGGTTCAACGATGCCGTCGATCGGAAATCCCGTCTTGTCGAACGTGAAAAGATATGCGCCGCTGCTGGTGATTACCGCCACGCGCCTTCCGTCGGCCGTAACGTCTGCGCCGCGCGGTTCGTCATCCACGTTGAACTTGCACAGGCCTTCCAACTCGAAAGTCGCGCCCCGCTTGTTCAGTGGAAATCGATACAGCCGCGCCTCTCCGTTGCTCAATTCCCTCGAGAGGATATAGCCCCTGCTCTTCAGGATGAAAAAACTCTCCGCATCGAATGCGTCGTCCGGATAAGTCAGCGTCCAGATTCGTCTGGGCCGCACCTCTCCCGAGCGGATCGGGTTCGGCTCGGGTATGCGAACGACCCTCACCTCATTGCGTTCACCGGTGTTGTTCCCGATGTCCGCCACGTAAAGGCCGCCGGGCCCGGTCGCGATGTCCTCAATATTGTCGAGGTCCACATCCTTGATCTTCCATTCTCCCAGCGGCGCTCCCTCGCGCGAGATTGCGTACACGACATCCAGGCCGCCGTCATTGTGAGTCCAGAAAGTGTCCCGTCGTTTCCTGGAGGGAATGATTCCTGAGCTCTCCGTGATAACGGGATTCTCGATGAAGCCGACTTTCAACACGCCGGGTGCAACTTCCTCCTGGGCAAAGGTGAATTGGGAAAACGCGACGACGCTTGCGAGCAAAACAAACATTCCATGAATTCTCATAACACTCCTGTGAAGTTCTCCGTTTTTGGTGAACCGCCGGAAAGTTGCACCGTGGTGCAATGCTCGCAAGGGTAGTCGTAAAAAGATGACAGGCAACTTGCCCGTCCAGTGAGCAGAGCCGAACTCGAATGTAACCGCGCGGTTACTCTCGTGAGATCAGTTCAACGGCACGCCGCGCCGAATGTAAGTAGGCACGTCCAAATCCTGGCCTTGGTGAATCGTGGGCTCGCTCTTTTCGAACCGCCCCTTGGATACGATCTCCAACGGCAACGTTCCCTGCTTCAATCGTGTCAGCTTACGTTTTCCACGCGCGCCGTTCTGCGCCACCTTCTGCGCGGCTTCCCAGGTTGTCGTGGGAGCGGGAGCGATGAACCGCGAGTTGCCATGCTCGGATTCATTCGTGTCCACCAGTTGCTGCTCCAACTCGGGCGCGCCGGCCCGGAGCGATTCCTCCTTAACCGGCGCCACGCGGCGTGAAGCCACCACGGTGATCGCCAGTTTTCCAGTGAATGATTCCTCGATCGCCGCGCCCATGATGATGTGCGCCGTCTCGCACTGACGATTCAACTGCTGCATCACGCGATTCACATCGGCCATCGTGAGATCAGGGCCGCCGACGAGGCTCACGAGGACCGACGACGCTTCGTTCAACGCGTCGCCGCCGTCGAGCAACGGATGTTTCATCAACTTCTCAAAAGCTTCCTTCGCTCGCGACTCACCGAACGCCTCCGCCGTCGCGAGCGTGTTCTCGGAATGTTTATTGCGAGCCACCGAGCACAGGTCTGCAAAGTCCACATTGATCAAGCCGGGCCGCATCAACATGCGCCAGATGCCGCGCACGCCATCGGCGAGCAACTCGTGCGTGATGGAAAACGTTTCAACCAGGCTCGTCTTCTCATCGATCATCGTGAAGAGCTTCTGGTTCGGCAGACAGATCACGCCATCGGCAGCGTTCTTCATCTCGTGCAAGCCGAGTTGCGCCTGGCGCTGGCGTCGTCCGCCTTCCCACTCGAATGGCAGGATCGTCATTCCCAACACCAGCGCGCCGCATTCCTTGGCGATGCGCGCGATCACCGGTGATGCTCCGGTACCCGTGCCGCCGCCCATGCCCGCCGCGATGAACACGATGTCCACGCCGGTGCAGAGCATCTTCAGCCGTTCCTTATCTTCCTCCGCCGCTGCCGCGCCGCGCTCAGGATCACCGCCCGCGCCCATGCCGCGCGTCAGTTTCTCGCCGAGAATAATTTTGTTCGCGAGCGTGAGAGCGCCGAGCGCTGCGGCGTCGGTGTTCAACGCGTAAAACTCCACGCCATCGAACGCCGAGCGCGCCATGTGATTCACGGCATTGCACCCGGCGCCGCCCACGCCAAAGACGCGGATGCTGAATGGCTTTCGCGCGACCGGTTGCGGCTCTGTTGTGTCTTGGGGAATTTCCATGGTTGCCTCCGGAATCACGCCTGGCGTTTGAACATGTCCTTCAGCGCCTGAAATGGGCCGCTGACTTTCTTGCGCTGTTGAAAGCTGCCGTACTTCACCAACCCGATCGCCGTCGCAAACTCCGGCTGGTCGAGCGCTGTCTTCAAGCCGCTGATCGAATTCGTGCGGCCGAGGGTGGTGGGCAGTTGGAGAATGTGTTCCGAGAGTTTGTGAATGCCGGGGATGTTCGCGCCGCCGCCGCACAACAACACACCGCAGCGCAGATAATCGAGCAATCCTTTCGCGTTCAGCTCCTGCTCGATGAGTTGAAAAATTTCTTCCAGGCGCAGCGACATGATGCGGCGCAAATGTTCCATATTGATATGGCGCTCGGGCAAGCCGTGTTCGTTCGGCAGCGTGACACTTCGTCCCTTCACGCTGTCTTCCACGAACGCGCCGCCGTACTCGATCTTCAACTGCTCCGCGCGACCGAGCGGCACTTTGATCCCATAGGCCAGATCGTTCGACACATGGTCTCCACCGATCGCCAGAACGCCCGTGTGCTTGATGATTCCACCGCCGTAAACGACAAACTCCGTCGTGCCGCCACCGATATCGATCACCAGCGCGCCGAGTTCCTTTTGCTCCGCCGTGAGAAGAGCGAGCGCTGAGGCGAGCCCGTTGAAGACGATGGCTTCCACTTCAAGCTGAAGTCCCTTCACAGCGCGAATTGCGTTCTGAAGGCGATTGAATTGCCCATGCACCACGTGCATGTCCACCTCGACGCGCGCGCCGAGCATGCCGACCGGGTTCGCGATGCCGTCGTGTCCATCCACGAGAAAGTGTTGGCGAATGGCGTGGAGAACCGAGTTCTCCGCCGGCAGATTGATCGCTTTCGCATTCTTGATCACGTCCTCGACATCCTGTTGCGTGATCTCGCGATCGGCCGAGACGACAGGATGAACGCCGCGATTATTGAATCCACGGATATGACTTCCGCTCACGCCGAGGTACACGCTGCGAATCTCCGCGTCCGCCATTTGCTCCGCCTCGACGATCGCGTTGCGAATGTCATCCGAAGCAAAACCGACGTCGATGATTTCGCCTTTGCGCACGCCGCGGGAGCGCGCCTGTCCCACGCCGATAATGTTCAGCGCGTCGCCCTCGCCGATTTCGCCGACGACGGCGCATACTTTCGAGGTGCCTAACTCGAGTCCGACGATGATCTGGGAGGGGTCAAACATGTCTCTTCTTGTAGGGTGAACTTTTTCTGAGCTTGGTCGGGGGGAGAGGGGCGGTCGCCGTATCGAGCCAGCGCAATGGCACGTTCGCTTCGACCGACAAATCGAGCGACGCGATCTGCCGGGAATGCTTCAAGCCGTTGTCATACACGAGCCACCAGCGGTTGAGTTGTCGCTCGAAGTCGCCGCCGCGAAACGTGACCTCGTTCTGCTGTGCCGTCGTCACCTGCAACACCTCGGGCTGGGAGACATCGATGCGCGTCAGGTCAACTACCGTGGCCATGTGCGAGCGCTCGAACGCAGAGATGAATCGCAGCGCCGCGCGCACCTGTGGCGAGTCCATTTCCTTGCCGAGGCGCACGTCCTTGGCGCTGACGCCGGTGATGCTCGGATAATGTTCGTTCGACTGCGGCGGCATGGCGCGATGATGCGCCTCCGGCGGAATCATCACGTAACCGTTCGCATCGACGAGATAGTTCTGGACGTGGGCCACAGGTTCGCGTTCGCAAACACGGATACGCAACGTGTGCGGCAAGATGCGCTCTACCGCTACGGACTGGATCGCGGGCACCAGTTCGAGATCGCGCTTCACGCGAGTGAGATCGAGGGCGAAGAGATTCTCCTGTTTCTTCACGCCGGCCCAACGGCGAAGCTGATCAGTGGCGAGAATACCGTCCGTGTACAGGTCGATTTGTTCGATCCGGAACGCCTGGTTCTGGTAGACGAACCGGTCCAACGCCCAATCACCGCAGCGCCACGCAACGTAAACAGTGAAGATGGTCCCGAGCGAAAGGCCGGCGGCAAGCGTCGCAACCTTTACGCGCATGCGGCGTACTTGGCGGCGCGCGACTTTTACGTCGAGGACATGGCGCCGTTCAAAGGCGCGGTTCTTCGCTTTGCGTCGAAACCACATCTGTTTTTCCCATTTTTCAAAGTGGGGGCAGACGTCTCGTCCACCATCGTCGCCGCGGGCGTCTCGCCTGCGGCACCACTAGCCCAGAGGGCCAGTGGACGATCACAGGCCACAGGCCCGCGCCACTCAGTTGCGTTTATGCAGCCGTTGGAACACTTCTCTGTCGGTCCAGCGCCAGCTCGACCATGCGTTGACAGAGCTGTTCGTAACTCAAACCCGCTGCTGCGGCTGCCTTCGGCAGCAGGCTTGTTTCGGTCATGCCGGGAAGCGTGTTCACTTCCAGCACGAAAGGTTTGCCGTCGCACACCATCACATCCACACGCGCGTAGTCGCGTCCGCCGATTGCTGCGAATGCACCGAGCGCGGCTGTTTGGATGCGCCCGGTTATCTCACGATCGAATGGTGCAGGACAGAAATATTCAGTGTTTCCGGGCGTGTATTTGTTTTTGTAATCGTACGTGCCTTGCTTCGGACGCACTTCAACAACTGGCAAAGCTTTGCCATCGAGAATCCCTACCGTTGTCTCGCGCCCCACGATTTTTTCCTCCACGAGTACCTGCGTGTCGTAACGCAGCGCCTCGCGAAGCGCGTCCGGCCAATCCGCCACGCGCTCCACGAACTGCAAACCCACGCTCGATCCCTGACGCACCGGTTTCACCACCACGGGCGGTTCCCATCGCATGGGCCACGGCGTGGCGGCGGAGTCGACGATCGTGAATTTCGGAGTGGGCACGCCCGCATCGATGCAACGTTGCTTGGTCAGCAACTTGTCGAATGCGACGCGGCTCGCCTCAGCGTCGCAGCCGGTGTACGGAACGCCCAATTGATCGAGTTGGCGCTGAACCGTGCCGTCCTCACCGTAAGTGCCGTGCAACGCGAGGAACACCACATCGGTGCCGGGAAGGAGCAACCAATCCGTCGCCTTCGGGTCCAATTCCGTCACGCGATGGCCGAGCGAGCGCAATGCGTTCGCCACCGCCGCGCCCGTGCGCAACGACACTTCGCGCTCGGCACTCGGTCCGCCCAGCATGACGGTGATGTTGAGCGATTTCATGGCTCGGACCGGAAGAAAGCACCAAGATCCAAGATCCAAGATCCAGATAAACTCCAAACACCAATATCCAATCCGCATTCCGCCGTGCTCCGCACTGGAGTTCGGAACTTGGTGTTTATCTGGATCTTGGAGCTTGGGTTTTGGAGCTTTGCGTTCATTCCCCGATGATCTCCACTTCCGTTTCCAAATCGATGTCGCGCTTCGCCTTCGCCGTTTCCTTCACGAACTGGATCAGTTCCAGCACGTCTTTCGCCGTCGCGCCGCCTTCGTTCACGATGAAATTTCCATGCACGGTCGAAATCATCGCGCCGCCACGCTTCGTGCCTTTGAGACCAAGCTCATCAATCAGCTTGCCGGCGGGAACCGTCTTCGGATTTTTGAAAATGCATCCCGCGCTCGGCTGCGCGGGCTGGGATTCCCAGCGTTTTGAGTTGTACGCATTCGCACGCTCCTGAATCACTTCCTTCGGGGCGGGGGTTCCGCGCAGCACAGCGCCGAGCGCGATGTGCGTGCGGAACAGTGGACAGCCCCGATACTCCACATTCACCTCGCTGGCCTTGCGCTCGTGAACGTTGCCGCTGAAATCCATGAAACGAATCCGCTCTACGACTTCGAACATCCAGGAACCCATCGCACCCGCGTTCATCCGCAGCGCGCCGCCGATGCTGCCGGGAATCCCTTCCAAAAACTCAAGACCCGCGAGCCCGGCGCGACGTGCTTCCACCGAAACCGTTTTCAACTTCACACCCGCGCCGCAGTGCATGTGCTCGCCGACAATTTGCAGGCGCGAGAAATTCTCGTGTCCAAGACAGATCACCACACCGCGAATCCCGCCATCGCGGATCAGCAGGTTCGAGCCACGGCCAATGATCGTGAACGGCGTCTGACTCTCACTACACGTGCGGAGCACCGACGCCAGATCGTCCTCATTCGCCGGCTCGACGAAGATGTCCGCGTTGCCGCCGACGCGCAGCGTGGTGCGTTTGGCAAGCGCTTCGTCAGATGCCAGCAACGTTTCCGGCGAGACAAGGGATCGCAATTTTTCAAACACGCCGGTAAGGGCAAAAGGTTGAGTGCTCTGCATACGCAATTCGTTGGCGAGTTGATGCGCGGCCTGAGTGATATCGCCCGCGCCAAGAAATAGAATCACATCACCCCGCTGGATCTCAGCGCTGACTGCCGCCACGAGATTCTTCAACAACGGAACGTATTCGACCTTCTGGCCACGCGCGCAGATGGCTGTCGCCAACGCCGCGCTGTTCGCTCCGGCAATTTCGGGTTCGCTCGCCGCATAAACGTCCGTGAGGAAAAGGTGGTCCGCGTCGCCAAACGATTCAGCAAAGTGCTGCATCAGGTTCAGCGTGCGGGTGTAGCGATGCGGCTGGAACAGCACGACGAGACGTTTCCCCAAAGGCTTGAGCGCACTCAACGTCGCGCGAATTTCGTTCGGATGATGTCCGTAGTCATCGAAGATCCGGATTGTTTCATTGCTGAAGAGTTCCTGCTGCCGCCGCGCCGCGCCGCGGAACTCGGCAATCGCATCGCGAATGACGTCCGGCCCGTGGCCGAGTTGATGGAGGAAGGCGATCACCGCGGCGGCGTTGGAAATATTTTTCTCACCGCGCAACTGAATCGTGAATTCGCCGAGCTTCTCGCCCCGCAACCAGATGGCAAAAGAATCTGCGTCGATGATCTCGATGCGATACTGAGCGAGCGCATTGAAGCCGTATGAAACCGCGTCCGGCCGCTTCGCCATCATCTCCGCGACGCGCGCATCATCGGCGCAGAACACCACGCACTCTTTCGTGCTCGCGGTGAATTGCTCAAACTCACGGCAGATGTTCTGGACGTTCACGAAATAGTCGAGGTGCTCCTCGTCCACGTTGAGAATGATCGAGTGCGTGGGCCGAAACTCGCGCAGCGTCCCATCGCTTTCATCCGCTTCGACGACGAAGAACTTGGCGTGCGCCGACTTGTCGGCGCTGTTCTGCGTTGACGACTTGTCGTCAACGGCATCGCGACAAGTCGCGCCGTGAGAAAGCGGTGACAAGTCACCGCACTCTAAAAAGGCAGCATGTCTCGCAAGCTGCGGCACCATCGAACCGATCGCGTAACTCGGCGACGCGCCCAGCTTTTGCAACGCCCAGACGAGCAGCGATGTCGTCGTTGTTTTGCCGTGCATACCGGCGACACACACGCCGGATTGCCGTTGCATGAGTGCGGCAAGCAATACCGCGCGACGAACGATGGGCAGGTTCAACTCGCGCGCCGCTTGAACTTCCAGATTGTCCGAACGGATCGCGGACGAATAGACAACCAGCACCGGGTTCGCCGCGCGGAGTTGGTCAGCACGATGCCCCAGATGAATGGTCGCGCCACGAGCACGCAACTGCCGCACTTCGTCGTTCTCCACCAGATCGGAGCCATGAACTGTGAACCCGAGGTCCAACAGCAAATGACCAAGCCCGCTCATCCCGCAACCTCCCGCTGCGATGAGATACACGACTGAGCCGCGCGGCACGTTGTCGAGCAATGCGTTCACCTGTTGTGGCGTTTGAGCGGTCACGATTTCAGCTCCAGAGATTCGGATTCGAGGTTCACGTGGAGCGGCGGATCGTCATCGTGATGAGGTATAGCGGGTCGGCTGAACGACGCCGCACCGGGAATGCGTTTCAGAATGGCATTCGCAATGTCCGCCGCCGCATTCGGAAAGTGCCAGTCTGCCAACGCCGCCGTCAGCCGTCTTCGTTCTGCCGCGTTCGTGATCAACTCATGGATCACGGAGGTGAAGTTTTCGGGCGTGGCGCGTTCTTCTCCCAGCATCCGCGCAGCCCCTTTCTCCACGAACGCGCGCGCGTTATGAAACTGGTGATTGTCGGCCGCCGTCGGAAATGGAATCAGGATTGCCGGAACACGCATCGCGGCAAACTCCGCGAGCGAGGAAGCGCCGCTGCGACTCACCACGATCGTGGCTGCATTCAGCGCCAGGTCCATTTCAGTCAGGAACGGACGCACCACGGCACGCGCGCCTGCGGCACGGTACGCGGCTTGGACCTTGTCGAAATCCTTCGTTCCAGTGAGATGAAGGAATTGCAGCTCCGGCAGCTCGCGCCGGAGATCGGCGAGACATCGCATCAAGAGCTGATTGACCGCGCTGGCGCCCTGGCTTCCGCCCATGACCAGCAACGTTTCACGATTTGCATCCAAGCCGAGAGCGATGCGAGCAGAGCCGGGTCCGCCGGGAGTGAACTGCGGACGCACTGGCGTTCCAGTCACGCTCGTGTCGCGGGTGTGCAATCGTTTTGCACACGATGAAAAACCGACGAATGCCTCCGACACAAACCAGGCGAGAAACCGATTCGCACGCCCTGGAATGGTGTTCGATTCATGGAGGAACGTGGTGGCTTTTACTTTTCGTCCGGCGAGCACCGGTGGCGCGCTCGTAAAGCCTCCCATCGCCAGCACTGCGGCAGGTGGACGGGTCGCAAAAACTCGTTGAGCCTCGCGATACGATTGACGAAAACCTTTCAGGAACGCCGTGACGTTTCCCCGCACGAGACCGACGGCGGGAAGTGTCACCACCTCCATATCACGCACCGCGCGCACCGCTTGCTGATCCACGTCCTTGGGCGACACGAGCAACATGACGTCGCAGCCGCGCGCGAGCAGTTCTTCGCCGACGGCCAGCCCCGGAAAGAGATGGCCGCCGGTGCCACCACATGCGATGGCCACAAGCGGCGCTGTCATTGAACCCGGCATCAAGGAAGTTGAGTCGATGGAATTTCTCCTGGGTTGAAAGGGTTGCCCTTGCGTCCGCGCACGCGCGCGCGCTCCGGTTCCTTCGCGCGGCGCGCCACGCTGAACAAAACGCCAACGCACGCGAGCATCGCCACGATGCTTGACCCGCCGTAGCTGACAAAGGGCAGCGCGAGACCTTTGTTCGGCAACGCGCTCGTCACGACACCGATGTTGATGAACGCCTGCAGCGCGATGAGGAATGTGATGCCGCAGGCCAGCAACATGCCGAAGCGATCGGGCGCTCGTGATGCAATAAAAACTCCGCAAATCGCGATCGCCATGAACGCGATTACCACTCCCATGGTCGCGACAAGCCCGAGTTCTTCACCGACGATCGAAAGAATGAAATCCGTGTGGTTCGCCGGTACGTAACCGTGCTTTTGCCGGCCATCGCCGAGGCCGACGCCAGTCAATCCACCTGAGCCAAGCGCGATGGTTGCCTGGTACTGTTGGAATCCTTTCGTCTGCTGATGTTGCTCAGGGTAGATGAACGCCATCACGCGGGCGCGCCGAATGTCATTCGTCATCACCGCCGCGCTCAGCGCAACAATACCGACGAGGACCGTCGGCCCGATCACCGTCATCCGCACGCCACCCACCACCAGCATCATGGCGCTGACCGTCGCAAGCAGAATGGTCGTGCCGTAATCAGGTTCCAAAAAAATAAGTCCGAGCACAGGGCCGATGAATGCGGCGGGCAGAAACAATCCGCGCTTCAAAGTCGGCATCTGACGCTGGAAGTGATCAACGTAATGGGCAATGACGATGATCAACGCGAGCTTCGCCATCTCGGACGGCTGGAAATTCATGAAGTGCAGGTTCAACCAGCGACGCGCACCGCCTGCTTTCACACCCACGTGAGGGACGAACACCGCCGCGAGCAGAATCGCGGTCACGAGCAGCAGCGGAATCGAGATGGACTTGAGCTTGCGATAATCAACCGCCGCCGCTGTGACGCACGCGGCGATGCCCAATACACTCCACATCAATTGCTGGTTGAGGAGTTTTGCGCCGGAGGGGGAACTACAGAGCATTACCGTTCCCAACGCCAGGAGCGCTGCTACGCAAAATGCCAAAATGGTCGTCGCACACTTCATGACCAAAACTCGAACGCCGGGCTAAGGGCACCCGGCGTTCGCGTGTTACTGAGCCGGAGCCGGGAACGGCGCAACCGGGCCGCCCGGCGGCGAAGCACCTGGAGTCGCCGGATTCGGTGTCGCGGTCGCCGGCATCGTCGCGCGCGCCGGGATCTTCAATTTCTGTCCGACGCGAATCTGTGTCGTCGTCAGATTGTTCAAGCGCTGCAATTCCCTTGCGGTGGTAGCGTGAGTCTTCGCGATTTTGCCCAGCGTGTCGCCGGACTTCACAACGTAAGTATCGCTCGAGCTACTCGCAGCTACCGCACCATTGTTTCCACTGAAGTTCGATGTGGCGGCGGCCTTGGCGGGAATCTTTACCTTATCGCCAATCTTCAATCGCGTCGGGTTCAAGTTCGGATTCGCGTTTTGAATGGAACGCGCCGAAACGCCAAATTTTGTCGCGAGACTCGAGAAACTGTCACCCTTCACGATCACGTGTTCAGTGCCCGGCGTGCCTTCCGCGGCATTGTTGACGATCGCCGGCGAGGGCGTCGTCGGAATCGTGGGAGTGTACGGCGGAATCACGGGCGCGCTTGTCATGGCAGGCGGCGTCGGCGGATTCGAGAACGGCGACGTCCCGATGCCTGGATTGGTTGGCACCGGCGTCGACAGGATGTCGTTGGTGCCGCCAAACGGCGGGATGCTGCTGAAATCGTTCGTGGGAATGGCCGGCTCGGTGATCGCGGTTTCTTCCTTGTCGCGCTTGCAACCTTGGATGAGCAGCGCACCGAGGACGACTACGTGAATGGCGAGAATGGTGAACACCGCGATGCGAACGTGCGACTTGCCGCGCGCTTGCGATTCGAAGGTGCCCTGCGGCACGAGCGGGTTTGGTTGCTGTTTCATTATTTTATTTTCGCCCAATGGCGACATTTTCTTGAGGTTTTCTGTCTAAAATTTTGCCTCGGAGCTTTCCCTCAAAAAACCCCAAGGCACATTCATCAAAACATCATCAACTCGCGGCGGTGTTCACGATCACCGCGCACGACCTTGGTTGCTGCACTGGAATTGCCCTTACCTAACTTCTTTACGGCCTCGCGAAACATGTCCCCGCGGTGCTGATAATTTCGGAACTGGTCGAAGCTTGAGCACGCTGGCGACAGCAGCACCACGTCGCCCGGTTTCGCGAGTTTCACTGCTTCCGCGAGAGCTTCTAGCAACGTGGAAACAGTGGCGCAAGGAGTAAACAGGCTCCACGCCCCGCGAATTTTTTCCCGTGTTTCTCCGAACAAAAATGCGCCTTTTACGCGTTGCGAAATGAGCGGCCCCGCATCGTGATAATCAAATCCTTTGTCCTTCCCGCCCGCCAGCAGCCACACGTTCGGTTCGCGCGAATTTTCGTGGCGCGGCATCGACATCAGCGCCTTTACCACAGCATCAACGTTGGTCGCCTTGGAGTCGTTCACGAATCTCACATCATTCACCTCACCCACGAACTCACAGCGATGTGGCGCGGGAGTGTAGCTCTTGATCGCCGCCACGATTCCTTCCAACGGGATGCGCAACACCCGACCAACGGCGAGCGTCGCCATGATGTTCTCTGCGTTGTGTGGTCCGCGAAGCTGCACGTCCTCCATGTTCAGCAATGGACCCGACCAATTTTCAATACGGCTGATGATCAATCCGCGATCGAGGTAAAGATCCGCCATCTGGTCTGTCGCGCTGAACGTGATGATTTTCGACGGAACGTTCACGCCCAGCTTCTGCAACTGCTTCAGCGCATCGCTTTGAATGATCGCCCAATCAAACGCCTGCTGATTCTCGAACAGCCGCGCCTTCGCCCGCGCGTAATCATCCATCGACGCATAACGATCCAAGTGATCCGGCGTGATATTCATCAGCACGGCGACGGCCGGGCGAAAGAACTGAATCGTCTCCAACTGGAATGAGCTGACCTCAAGCGTGACGAAATCCAACGAGCGTGTCCGATCCGCGACAGCGCTCAACGGCGTGCCGATGTTGCCCGCCGCGACAGTCTTCAGACGATTCTGCAACAACACGCGCTCGACGAGTTCTGTCGTGGTCGTTTTGCCGTTGGTGCCGGTGATTGAAATGTTCAGCACCAGCGAGAACTGATAACCGAGCTCCAGTTCCCCAATCAGCGGGATCTTCGCTGAACGGACTGCGAGCACGATCTCGTTGTCGAGCGGAACGCCGGGACTCAAGACGGCGAGATCGAACCAATCGCGCGCGAGCTTCGTTGCGCCGAGTTCCACATTCACACCACGCGCGCGAAGCTTGGTCGCTTGCTCCTGCAACTCTGGATTGTCAGCCGTATCGACCGCAAACACGTGCGCGCCGCGCGACAGACAGAGCTCCGCCGCGGCAATCCCGCTGACGCCGAGACCGACCACCAGCACGTTTTTGTTATCGAGTGCGAACATCAGCGAATCTTCAAAGTGCCCAGCGCCACCACCGCGCACAGAATGCAAAGGATGTAGAAACGCGTCACCACTTGCGACTCGTACCAACCTTTCCTCTCAAAGTGATGATGCAAGGGCGACATCAGGAAAATCCTTCGACCCTGGCCGAACCGCATGCGCGTGTATTTGAAATACGTCGTCTGGATCATCACCGAACCGGCCTCAGCCACGAACACGCCGCCCGCGATCACGAGCAGAAACGGCTGATGAATCAACACCGCGATGATCCCCAACGCGCCACCGAGCGCGAGCGAACCGGTGTCGCCCATGAACACTTTGGCCGGATGACAATTGAACCAGAGAAAGCCCAGCCCCGCTCCAATCATGGCCGCGCAGAAAACCGTCAGCTCTCCCGCTCCGATCACGTGCGGGATTTGCAAATACTTCGCCGTCATCGCGTTGCCCGACAGATACGTCACGATCAGGAACACGAACGACACGATCAGCGTGCAACCGATCGCGAGTCCATCGAGGCCGTCGGTGAGATTCACCGCATTCGAGCTGCCGACGATGGTCAACAC
>DATHEW010000267.1:0-4354 GCA_035318425.1 Candidatus Acidiferrum sp.
GGCTTACTTATCTCCCAACGAAAACAGGCGCGGCTTTCGCCGCGCCTGATCGCTTCCAAAACATTCTCCGCTTACGCCCGGATGTTCATCTCGTACTCGTGCTTCTTCGTCTTGCCAGGCATCGGCACGGGATACTTGCCATTCGCATCGGCGACGATGGGCGGCGGGGAATCCATGGTCCACTTGTCGGCGTCCGGCGCGTACTCCATGTCGTCGTTCAACATGTCTTCGTAGGTAACTTCCTGGCCGGTGTGCGCTGCCTTGCGGCCCATGGAAGTGACCACGCTGGCTTCCACGCCAAAGGGAACTTCATTGTACGGCTTGTCGTTGCGGATCGCGGTGATCAGGTCGTTCCATTCGTTCAGGTACGGATCGTTATCCTTCGCGGCCACCTTGGATTGCCAGAGCATCGAATCACGCGTGGGGAGCTGGCCTTTGTGAATGCTGGACGGACCGCTATAATCGCCCTGCCGCGCCGCGATCGCCATGCCCTTGGTACCGTGAACGTGGCTGAAGTACATCGGCACCGCGCCGGAATTGCAGCGGCCATCCATGTAAAACTTCGCACCATCCGCGAACGTGTATTCAACGGCGTAGGAATCAAAGTTTTGATCAACGTACGCCTCGCCCGACGAATCTGTCCGGTAATGACGCCCGCCCAGCGCCTGCGCTTTGATGGGCCACGCGTTCTTCATCCAGCACAGATGATCGATGTGATGGATGTAGAAGTCGGCGAAACAGCCGCCGCTCGCCCAAAGGAAACTGTGGAAGCGCGAAATCTGCCAGAGCAACTCGCTCGGCTTGCCGGGCCAACGCGTGGAAAACGCCGATGCAACCGGGCCGTGCATCCGATAGCCGCGCATGAGCATCACGTCGCCGATTTCGCCGTCCTGCACCCGCTTGTGCAAATCTTGCAGATGACGCGCGTGACGCGACATCAGGCCCACTCCGCATTTCATGTTCTTGGCGCTCGCCTGTTTTGCGAGGTCCAGCATGCGGCGCGAGGTCGGGCCGTCCGCGGTCACAGGCTTTTCCATGAACACGTTCACCTTCTTCTCGATGGCGTATTTGAAATGCACCCAGCGGAAGGCGAGCGGCGTGGTGAAAATCGCGACATCGCCCGGCCGCAACGAATCGATCGCGTGTTTGTAGCCATCGAAGCCGATGAACTTCCGATCGTTCGGCACTTCCACCTGGTCTTTGAACTTGCCGTTCAACGTGTCGTGGCTGGACTTGAGTTTGTTTTCGAAAACGTCCGCCATGGCCACGAGCTTGACGGGACCTTCGGTGACGGACATGGCGTTGCCTGCCGCGCCGGTGCCGCGTCCTCCGCAGCCGACGAGAGCGACCTGGATTGTCTGGCTGTCCTGCGCATGCACATGCGGCAGGACAATGCCGGCCAGCGCCGAAGCAGCCGCGATACGTGTGCCCGTTTTCAAAAATTCACGACGTGACGTGTTATTCTCTGGTGTTTGGTTCATAAGCGACATGCTCAAGACGTTGCGTGGTGGGAGTCAATTCAAAGTCGGCGCGAAGCAATCCATGCGATTGCTTCGCGTCCATGCAGTCTTCATCGGGCCTGATAAAAAAAACGCGGCTGCGCGGTGGAATTGTCAGTGAAAGTCGCCGTGCCGTTTGTTGAAACGGAAACCGTGTTCGTCAGCTTCGTCCAGTTCACCGTGGCGAGCGTCACATCCGTGCTGGCGAACACCTGGATGTTGGTGGCGCTGGCGTTCGGTATCAAACTGCCGTCTCCGTTTCGCACTTCGATGCGGATCTGCGTCGGCGAGATACGCACGGGCGCGAACAATTTCAACAACGCCTTTCGGATCGCCATGCTGCGTGCAGCGCCTCCACCAATCGCGGATGCGAACAGTCCAGGTGGCGTCTCGCTCTGGCCGAAATTGTTGTTGCCCCAACAAATCACCACGCCGTCCCGCCGCAAGGCCATCGAATGTTCTGAGCCCGCTGCAATCGCCGCAATGTTCGTCGCTTCAGGCGGCACGTTCGTTTGGGTAAAAGTATTTTTTCCCCAGGCCACCACAGTGCCATTGCTCTTCAACGCGAGGCTATGATAGGCGCCCGCGGCAATCGCTGCGACGCCCGCGTTGATATTCGTGACGGCAAAAGGCGCCCGTGCCTGGCCGAATGTATTGCCTGCCCAGCCCACTACCGTTCCATTGCTGCGCAGCGCGAGGCAATGCTCCACGCCCGCAGCGATGCCCGTGATGTTCGTGACGCTCGGCGGCAGGATGTGCTGGCCCGCGCTCGTATCGCCCCACACGAACACCACTCCATCTTCACGCAGCGCCATGCTGAGATTCGCGGCGGCGGCAATCGCGACCGCATTCGTGATGTCCGGCGGTGTGGTTTGTCCGCTTGTGTTCAAGCCCCAGGCGCCCACTCGGTTATTCGTAATAACCAGCGTATGATTCGCGCCTGCCGCAATTGCCGTCGCGATTACGTTTGGCGGCAAACCAGCCTGGCCATACTGATTGTCTCCCCAGCCCACAACCATTCCATTCAATCGCAACGCCAGATTGAAAGCATCTCCCGCAGTGACCGCTTTCACGCCCACCAATCCCAATGGCGCGGCCATATCGATAAATTCGCCATTCACCAGAACTGCGTCTTGTCCCCACATCACCACGTCGCTGGGATTCGTCGGCGTCTGAACGGTCAAGCTAACCGGCGTACTCGCGATCGCGCCGAAGCCGTTGGCAACGATCACAGAATAAGTGCCCGCATCAGTTGGCGACGCGCGATTGATTGTGAACATCGGCGATGTGGCGCCCGGCACGTTCGTGTTCTCGTGAACCCATTGATACGACAGAGCATTCGTCGCCACGACCGTGAACGTGACGCTGCTTCCCGCCAGCACGTCCTGGCCTTGCGGCGGTTCCAAAATCGTCGGTCCGATCACCACGGTGAGCACCGCGTTCGAGCTGGTCGCGCTTCCGAGGAGATTCGTCACCACCACGTGGTAAGTCCCGGCATCTCCCGGTTGGGCGGAGTTGATTTGGAGAAACGTGTTCGTGGCGTTGGGAATGTTCACGTTGTCCTTCTTCCATTGATAACGCAGCGGCACGTCGCCTGTCGCCACCACCGTAAACATCACATTCGAATTCAGCGCCACGGTCTGACTTTGTGGATGCGTCGTGATGGATGGCCCTGTGCTCACCGTCAGCGTCGCCACGAGACTGGTCACCGAACCAATGGCATTCGTCACGACGACGGAATATCCGCCGGCGTTGGTCGCTTGCGCGCTGCTGATCGTATAAGAGGCATTGAATGCGCCGGGAATGTTCGTTCCATTCTTACGCCACTGATACGCTAGCGTTGGGCTGCCACTCGCCACGACAACGAAACTCACAAACTGGCCGGCGCTCACATTTTGGCTGATCGGCTCCGTGGTGATGGAAGGCCGTTGAAGGACAATTGCGAGATTGTGATTTGCGTGCGAGACGGCGGTCACAACGTTCGAGATGCCAAGTGAATTTGTCTGGCCCAAGGTGTTGTCTCCCCAGCAAATCACCCTCCCATCGGTGCGCACTGCGCCGCTGTGGTTCGCGCCAGAAAAGAGCGCGACAACATTGTTGGCTGCGGCGGGAACGGTTCGCTTTCCATGCGTGGCGTCGCCCCACCCGACATACGTTCCATCTGTTTTCAGCGCGATGCTGTGCGTGCCTCCAGCTGTAATTAGTCGAACACCCGAAAGGCCAGGCGGAACGTTCGCTTGATTGAGGGTATTCACCCCCCAGGCAACGACAGTTCCATTCGCCAGCAGCGCCAGCGCGTGTTGTCCGCCAGCGGCAATCGCAGTGACGTTCGCAAGACCGCCAGGAACCGTTGCCGCAGTACCGCTTCCCCACGCGACGACCGTTCCGTTTGATCGCAAAGCCAGGCTGTACGCATTGCCCGCTGCGATCGCACGCACTGACGTGAGTCCCGCAGGAACATTCGTTTGCGCCAGGTCGTAACCCCAAGCCACAACTGTTCCGTTGTTGCGCAAAGCAACGGTGTGATAATCGCCCGCCGCGATGCTGCGAACGCCGCCAAGTCCCGCTGGTTTGCTGGAAATCTGTCCCGTGGAATCGTCGCCCCACACGACCACCGTTCCATCATCGCGAAGTGCCGCGCTGTGTTGCACGCCGGCAGCAACCGCGACGATGTTCGTGAGCCCCGGCGGGAAGGTGAGTTGTCCCCACGAATTATCTCCCCAGCCCGTGACGCTCCCCACGCTTTGAGCGCGCGCGCAACCAGCAACAAGGACGACTGACAAAACGATGAAACGCAGACGACTGTTCATTTGGACGAGTGGCGCAAATGAACGTGATCGGCGCGCGCTGCGCAA
>DATHEW010000268.1:0-3473 GCA_035318425.1 Candidatus Acidiferrum sp.
TTTCTTTGAAGTCGTCGAAATACGCGCTGTCGCCAGCGTGGTAAATGCGGCGGCCCTGATGTTCCAGCACGAACCCGCCGTAGCCGCGATGCTCGTCACGGATCGTGCGCGCGCCCCAATGCTTGCACGGCGTCAACGTCACCTTCCAATCGCCATGCGAGAAGCTTTCCCATTTTTGCAATTCCACCACGCGTCCGAAACCGAGATCGCGCGCGAGATCACCCACGCCCCAAGGCATCACACCAATTTGCGGCGAGGGCAGACGTCGCAGCGTCGGTTTGTGGAAATGGTCGTAGTGCGCGTGCGTCAGCAGCACGAGATCGATCGGCGGCAAATCCTCGATGCGACAGCCCGCGCGCTTGATGCGTTTCAGGAGAAAAAGCCAATTCGCGAAGTTCGGATCGACGAGCACATTCAGGTCGTTGAACTGAACAAGAAACGAGGCGTGGCCAATCCAGGTAATGGCGACGTCGCCATGTTTGAGCTTGGGAAATTCCGGCTTGCGACATTCACCGCAGCGCGGTGTCAACCACGCCTTCCAAACCATCTCGTAGAAAAACGTGCGCGGATTGAAATGATTGCTGGGGGTGAGGTCCTTGAAAGAGCGTGGAATGCGGCGACGGGCTGGCCTTGACGATCCGGCTGACTCACTGTTCATCACAATTTGCTGCGCAACGAATACTCGGAGCCCGGACAAATCTCAACGTCCCGCGATGATTTAACTGGAAAGAAATATTTCTCGCCGCTTTCAAAAGGAAAATCCAAATCCAAAATCACATACAAGTTCCGTGGGGAAACGCCCGTGTGTTTCGCGTCATCTGAAAACGGAATGGCGGGCAGGAACGCCGTTTTGGAATTTAGATTTCATCATGTGAGGAGTTTGCACGACTCCCTTCTTCACGCGTAGAACACCCTTCTTTCCACCCCGCGTTGACTGTTCGATCACCGACGTGCTACTTGGGCACGCATGAATCGGAGCCTGCGCGCCGCCGTCACATTATTCGCCGTCCTTGTCGCGTTCCGCTCGCTCGGTGCCGCCGTGTCCCTTGTTCCGGTCGCCGACACCTCGCTCTTTCAGGAAAAGCCCAACAATAATCTTGGCGCCATGCCTTTCATGCCGGTGGGATTAAATGGGGAAGATACTCGTGGACGTGGCTTGATCCGTTTCGACCTCAGCCAGATCCCGCCCCATGCAATGGTCAGCAGCGCCACACTGCGCATCACTTCTACCTTTGGCGGCGGCGGCACCCGCACCTTTGACATTCATCGCCTGCTTCAGTCCTGGATCGAAGGCGGCAAAAGCAGCGTGCCCGATGGCGATGGCAATCTCGGGCAGGCCGCCACCAGCGGCGAACCGACATGGAACAATCGCCAGCATTTGGTCAGCCCCTGGGGTGCGGCAGGCGCGGCTGCCAATTCTGATTATTTCGCAACCGCAACAGCGACCATCAGCTTCAGCGCCGAGGGAAACTATACCTTTTCATCTGCCGCACTGACTGCCGACGTGCAACGATGGGTGACAAACGCCGGAACGAACTTTGGCTGGTTATTGAAAGATCGAACCGAAACGAGTTCGGGAACAGCGCGGCGCATCGGCTCTCGCGAGGATACGGTCAATGCCCCGCTGCTCGCGGTAATCTACACACTTCCCAATCCTGCATTGGTCATCACCAACGATTCGGAACTGCACTTCGGAATTATCGGCAATGAATACTCGCGCACGCTGCTGGCAACCGGTGGAGTGCCTCCCTACGCATGGTCTGTGATTGCCGGCACCCTGCCGACTGGCCTTTCCTTGAGTTCAGGCGGCGCAATCAGTGGAACGCCCGCCGTCTCTGGCGACTTCAGCTTCACGGCGCAGGTGACCGACGATGCAACCCTGAGTGACACCGAGACATTCACGGTGACCATCGACCCTGACTTGGTGATCAGCATTATCACGCTGGCAAACAGTCAAATCGAGATTCGGTTCACCGCTCAGACGAACCGGAACCTACGCTGTTGAACACCGCTTGTTCGCTGACACCGGGCCGTGGAACCCGCTGACAAATATCAGCGTCACGGGAACGCAGACCGTTGTCGCTCGGGATGCGCTCGCTCAGTCGGCGCGCTTCTACCAATTGCGAAAATATTGAGACCATTCTGGTTCCGTCCGTCGGTTCGCTGCCAGCCTCCGGCCTGACGTCGAGGAATCCCAATCTACGTGAATGCACAATGACGGCTCAGCCGATCAACAGCGTGAAAGAAAAATCTGCACAAATGCCTGCGCGCAGCGGTGAAGCAAGGGAACAATTCATTGAAATGGCGAGGTCGCTTTCGCAAGCTCGCGCCGGATGGAACAACTCGACCGACCGGACAATCTCGATGAACTGCTGAGCTGCCGCGTTGCCGGCACACGCAAGAAAGCGGAGCCATGCACCGTGGTGATTTTCGGGGCGAGCGGCGATCTCACGGCGCGCAAATTGATCCCGGCACTGTTCCATCTTTTTGCCGCGAACCAGTTGCCGAGCCCTTGTCGCATCGTCGGCTTCGCGCGACGCGAGAAGTCGCACGAAAGCTGGCGCGACGAAATGTTCGCCGCACTGAAGGAATTTTCCCGCACCAAAAATCCCGAGCAGGCCGTGTGGGATGAGTTCGCGAAGCTGCTCTATTATTGCCGTGGGGATTTCAACGATCCGGCGGCGTACGAGAACCTGCACCAGATGCTCGAAAGCTTTGCCGACGAGCGGCTCAAGACACGGCTGTTGTTTTATCTTTCCACCTCGCCGAGCCAGTTCGCCGAAGTGGTCGATCACCTGCACGCCGCGAAATTGTTGCGCAAGCAACTGCCCGGTGAAGATGAAGGCTGGCAGCGAATCGTCGTCGAAAAGCCGTTCGGCCACGATCTTGCCTCCGCGCATCAACTCAACTCCGAGCTCACGCGGTACGCGCATGAGAAACAGATCTTCCGCATCGATCACTATCTCGGGAAGGAAACGGTGCAGAACATCATGGTGTTCCGCTTCGCCAATTCCATTTTCGAGCAACTCTGGAATCGCCGTTACGTGGATAACGTTCAGATCACCGTCAGCGAGAAGCAGGGCGTCGGATCGCGTGGCGGTTATTACGAAGAGGCCGGTGCCTTGCGCGACATGGTCCAGAACCATTTGCTGCAAGTGCTCTCGCTCGTCGCCATGGAGCCGCCAGTTTCGCTCGATGGCGAAGCCATCCGCGATGAAAAGGTGAAGCTGCTTAACTCGATCCGTTCCCTCACGCCCAACCAGATCGCCACCAACGTCGTGCGCGCGCAATACACGCAGGGCGTAGCCGACGGGAAATCGATCCCGGCTTATCGCCAGGAGCCGAAGGTGAAGCCGGGTTCGAATGTCGAGACCTTCGTCGCTGCGCGATTCTTCATCGATAATTGGCGCTGGTCGGGCGTGCCGTTTTACCTGCGTACCGGGAAGGCGCTCGAGCTGAGCGCGAGCGAAGTG
>DATHEW010000269.1:0-5499 GCA_035318425.1 Candidatus Acidiferrum sp.
ATGTCCAGTAACGTCTCAATCGTCTTCACCGTGCTCGGTTCGTTGTCCGCATCGACCAGCGCCACGGTGTGAACGTAAGTGCGGGTGATGCTGCTGCCGCCACTCACCGCGATTTGCAGTTGGAGATACCATGTCTCGCCCACAACCGGAGTGCCGCTCAGCGAAATCGTTGTGCTGTAAGACGTCGTGTTCGCGGAAGTCGCGGCATCGGGAATGGTTGTCGCTGAATTCAGAATCTGGAACAGCGCGCCGCTGGTGTTCGCCGCGCTGTTGATGACGACGAGCGCCACTCCGTTCGCTTCCGCCGAAAGGTTGGGAGACGGATGAGCGTTGATCTTCGCCGCCAGTGATTCAGCAATCTGCTCCAGCGTCGTGTCGCCGATCACTTCATGGCTGAAGGTGATGGGCTGGCCTGCGACGGTCAGCGTCAGCGTCCAGATTTCCCCGCTCTCCGGCGCGCCGCTCAACACCACAGTGCTCGTGACTTCGGATGTCCACTCGGTCTGGAACGTGACGGTGTAGCCAGAGATCAGCGGCAGGTAGTCCTCATCGATTTGGTCATCCAACCCGAACGTAATGTCCTCGAACGTGTCGCCGGACTTCACGAGATAGCTGTTGTTATCCACCACGCCATCGGCATTGGTGAGGTTCAACGTCCAGGTCTCGCCAGCGCTGACTCCGAAGACCCTGAACGCAGCCACCGTCCACTTCGTGTTATCCAGAAGCTCGGTGAAATCCTGCACCGGACGCCCGCTAATCGCAGCGCTGCCAAGCCCGCCCACGCTGGCCTGCACCTTGAACGCCACAGCGTCAGTGGTGCGCACGCGCAGTTTGCTGTTACCAATGATGTCCACGAACGCCTCGGCAGCGTAACCCGGTGTTGCGCTGATCTGGGTGGCGAGCGCGCGAACGATCTTCGATAGCGCGCGATTGCCCGCCGTGACTTCGTAGCTGAACGACTGGCTCGTGCCACCCTTCGTCAACGTGACGGTCCAGGTTTCGCCCTGCACGGACGTGCCTGTCAGACTGACCGTGGCTTCGGTCCAACTCAGGTTGGCGTTAGTGACCACGCCATTCGCCTGTTCAGGAGTGCCGCTGAATTGCACGCGAGTTGTTAGATCCGAAATGCCGCTGATCCCGAGATCGACATCGAAGGGCTCGTCATCGGCGATCGACAGCAATTCCTGCGACACCGACTTCACATCGAGGAAGCTCGCGATGGCTGGCCCGTTCAGGAACGTGAACTCAAATGGGAACTCGTTCATGCGCGGATCGAAGCCCGGGCGTTCGCCCAACAGCGCGTTGAAGTGAAACGCCTCGTCATCCGTAAGCACTGCCTGTCCGTCGAGATTCGTAATCGCGTCGTCCAACTGGCCGTCCGCCTGACGATTATTGGTCTCTTCCGGCAGACGGAATGGATTGTTCAGGAAACGTTCTTCGCCCACGAGTGGTCCGCCCTGGATCGTGATCGGGCCGCGAATTTCATTGAGCCGTTCCTCGAACGCCGGGAACACCAATGCGTCGCCGCCGTCCACGAACGTGTCGTCGATCGCCTGCAACGTGACGGTCTGCGGGAAATTCCATTCGCCGCCATCGGCTTCGCCATCACCGTCATCCGCCGTGAAGACGATTTGCGAACGGACAAATGCCGAGCCTGTGCTGAATGGCGTGGCGCCCGCAGCAGGTGTGATGGTGACGACTGCGGTGACATCGCCAGTCTGGGTCGCGGCAGCGTGGCTGATGGTCAGAATGCGTCCGCGTTGAATTAAGTCATACGAATCACTGAATGCGGGAACGGCGACGTCCGCAGCAAAGTCCCGCGCGATGGCTGCGAGATCGTCGCGGAAGCCTGTGGTGTAAGAAGCCACTTCAGCGCCATTCACCCACAACTTCCAGACCTCGCCTTGAGCGACGAAGCCCGTGAGTTCGACGGCCAATTGCTTGAATGTGCCGTTCGCGTTGCGAGTCGTTTCCGCGGAGTAACCTCCCTTGGTTTCCGGCGTCGCCGCGAAGCCTGTGTAGAACGACTGGCTCGCATGCGTGATCTTTAACTGCGGCGTCTCGGCTTGCGTGAAGCTGCCGCTCGCGCCGGTGAACACGGACGGCGTGAACTCGTCACCGGCTCCGCCATCGACCACCGGGGGATGGGCGATCACGAGCGTGTCGCCTTCCGTCTTCGTGGTCCTCACTTCGACGGTGTAATCGCCTGCGTCCGCATTGATCGCCGCGGCCAGCGCCGCCGTCACATCGCGCAAGGTCTGGCCAACCGTCACCGTGTGCGCAAACGTGCTTGCGCCGATGTTGATGTTCCAGGTTTCGTTAAGCACTGCCTGCCCACCGAGCACGATGGTATGACCCGGAGCGAGCGTCGCTTGATAGCCGGCTGAACTGCCGTTGATCAAATTGCGCAACGCATTCGCCACCGCCGTCACTGACTGCCCGGCGGTTACCGGATGACGGAACGTGAGGTTCGAGGCGAAATCATTGTCGCGTGAGCTATCAGCCTTCACGTAATTGAGGATCGCATCCACGCCGAGTTCCGCATCGATGCCTGTGAGGGTGAGAATCCAATCCTCTCCGGCGCTCGGTGTGCCGCCGAACTCCACGATCGCCCGGCGTGTCGCAGCGCGCACTTGCAACTCAGTGGCTTCGCCGAAAGCCGCATCCGCATTGAACGCCTGATCAGCGTCGTAAGTGCGAGTCGGCTTCGGAACGACATCGAGGATCACGTCTGCAGTCGGCTCGTTCGTCAACACGACCACGTAGCTGTCCGTGACCGGCGCTTCCGCAAGCCACGTCGCATAATCCTGCGGCGAGGTGAAACCCTGCGTCGAAAGCAGGTCGGTGATTTCGTATTGGCTGCTCGCATTCGGGAGAGCGTTCCACGTCCCGTGCGGGTTCAACGTGTATTCCTTATACTCAGCTTCGTAGCCGGTCACCGTCGCTGACCGGCCTTCGCCAGAGCCGTCCACGAGGGTGAAGACCGTGCCAAGCAACTCGATCGCGTTGTCGTTGCGTTCGTGCCGCGGCAATGACACGACGAGCTCGTAGCCCACGCCGGGATATACACCGCCATTGTCGAACTGCTGATTGAAGAAGAAGGAGCTATAAGTGACGACCGACGACACGCGGATGACGAACTCCTGATCACCATCCGCGATCACGAAGTTGTATTCGATGAACGGGTCGTATTCCGTGAAGCTGCCCTTATCGATTCCGCCCGCCGTTCGTGTCGTCGCATTGCCAAGACGCAACGCATCGGGAATTCCAAACCAGTCGCGCGCCAGAACTTCGCCCGTGCTCACGCGCACGAGTTCGATGGACGGAGTGATCGTGTAGAACGGTGTTTGGATCACGCGCGCATTGTCGATGTCGAACACACCGCGCACGGTGCCGCCACGCTTCACGTCGAATGTGATCGGATCCTGTTTGCCGTTGCCAGTGCCCGGCACACCGAGCGCGTCCTTGTCCAGGACCGTGATGCGCACGCGCTTGCCATTGCCGGACAACAGAATGGCCTCGGCATGGTAATCCGGATTGTTGCTGTTGATCTTCGCAACCAACTTGTCCGCGATCGTCTTCAGGTTTCGGTTCGAGGATTCGGGCGCGTCGCTGTTGGAGACTGTGTAACTGCTCTCGATCCCGTCCACCGTGAGAATCCATTTCTCGCCGGGCACCCATTCCGAGGTGAACTGGCCGGCCGACACCGTGTCATTCGTGTCATCGTTGATCGTATATTGGACCGCGACGAAATACGGGACGACGGGATCAATCGGCGTTTCATCCGCCTCGGTTTCGTCCTGCACACGAATCACTTCCGTGTCGCCGACGGTCAGAAGACCTCCACCTGACAATCTGAGCACGATGGTATTGCCCAGCGGCGTGGCGGTCAGGTTCGCGATGTTCGCGTCGTCGATCAGGTCAACAAAACCTTGGGCGATGTTCGCGCCGGACGGCGGCACTCTGTAATAGAGCGTGTTCGAGCCAACAGTGAGATTCCACACGTCGTCCGCGCTGAGCGGATAATTCGTGAGATCAGGCGTCACGATCATTTCCCAGGACTGCGTGGGCGTGCCGCGAACGACTGCCGTTCCCGCCGCGGCAGCCGGCGTCACATCAGCCGTCATCGTAAAGCTCGCCGGACCCTGAACGATGATGTCGGCGCCCACGACCGTGGCCGTGTAACCCGTCAACGCGTTGAGGGAAGAAGCGAGGCTCGTTCTGATGTCGGCGAGAGTTGGATTAGAGCCGCCGTTGACGACCGGCACGTCATAGGTTGGGTCGCTCACCGTGCTGAGATCAAGCGTCCACGTCTGACCCTCGCGAACCGCACCGCCGACGGTGAGTCGGTAGCCAAGCTCGCTGGACTGCGTCAGCACCAGTGCCGGCGGCGTGGTGCCCATGACTTCGTCGTAATTCTCAGTGATCGTCGCCGTGAATGCCGTGACACCCGACGCGCGTTCGATCACGAGCGTATCTGTGCTGCTGATGTAAACCGCCGTGTAAGTGCCCTCGGTGTTGATATCGCTGACCAAATCAGCCGCCCGCGCGTCGCGACCATTGCCCGTGGGAGCGAAGCCCGCGGTTCCGGTCAACGCGACCGCCCAATTGCTCACTTCATCATTCGTTCCCACGAAGTTGCTCAGGTCCAGAACGACGAGGGATTTCTGCGTCGGCGTCAACGCGCCCACATCGGTCTGAGGTGTCACCGAGAATGCGCTGACCGTCCTGTTGCCAGCCCAGGCCGTTTTGAACGTGAAGGTCAACCTGCTCCCGCTCGCTGCGACGTTGCTGAATGGATCGGTGGCACCCGAGAGGCCGTCGAAATCACCGGCCAGACCGGTCGCAATGTCCGAGAGAGAATCGGTCAATGACACCGTTTGCGTTTGCGTCTGCCCGCCCACGGTCAGCGACCACACTTCGCCTTGATGTGGCGTGCCACCGAGTTCGACTTCAACGGTCGTCCAATTGATCAGCAAGACATTGGGATCGAGCGAACCCGTTTCAGTTTGATCCGCCGGCGTTCCGCGGATGACGGCGCTGCTTTCAGGTTTGGCGCCCGTCACTGAGACCGTCACGGTGAACGCCGACGCGCTGCTGATCGTGACGAGCGCATCGCCCTCCGTTCCCAATCCAGTGTTGATGCGGCTTTGCAACGCGTCTGCAACGCCGATAACCGACGCCGGGAACCCGAGCGTGCCGACAGTGTATTCGTAAATGTCAGCCGGAGCCGTGCCTAAGACCACGCGCCAGACGTCGCCGGCCCTGACCGCGCCGGCCACTTCGATCGTGGCGTCCTGGAATGAAATCTTCGTGGAACCATTCAGTTGATACGCCGCAGTCGAACGAGTGACCGTGCCGACGAATCCGGAAACATTCTGCGTCAGATAAGGCTGCGGCACGTTGGACGGCGGCGTCGCGCCCTGCAGGTTGAAGCCGCGCGTGTCCTGAATTTCCAGGAACACTCCGCTGGCAGTATTCACCGTGACACTTGCGAAC
>DATHEW010000270.1:0-2685 GCA_035318425.1 Candidatus Acidiferrum sp.
TACCGAGTCAGTGACTTGAGAAAATTTACAGAGTATGCCCGCATCATTGGCTATAAGGACAACAAGCGTTACAAGCCCGGCAAACTGATTTCATTCAACATTCCTTGGGGCTGGATGGTGGAATATCTTTTGTACGAAAAAGCGGTGTTGCCTCACGGTGCGGACAGGAAATTGCGAGACGCCGAGTATATTCTCGACGATGAACGTCCCCTTTCGCCCCTAATTAAAGAGGCGATGGAACAAGCGCTCTACTGGGAGATTATTGAATTCAAAAACGGCCCCGCCGCAAAATCTGTGCGTTGACCTGTTGCGCACTTAGCGGACACCAAAACGGACACCAAAGGAGTAGAAAAGGGCATACGCGGGTTAAGCTGATTTAGGTTGATTAGCCAACGAAAACAGGTATTCCAAGGCCGCAACTGCGGGGTAAATCAGCCGATTCCGACCTCCGCCTCCATCTTCACTTCCTCGCATTTTGGATTTCGGGTCTGCGGAAATCCTGCGCAATACTCCATTTTAAAAACTGCGTCGGTTGAAAACGGACCCTCGCTTCAAAAACACCACCTTGGCAGTTCTAAATCTTAGCCAAGCCAATCGAAGGAGCGCAAAGCGATCTTGCTACTGGCATGCAAGGTTATGCGCGAAGTTGCGCGTGGGTGCCGATCAAAGATGGCGTTCAATTTCGTCGCGCGCAGAGGAAACCAGCAATTGGTGACAGCACGATCTGTTGCGTGCGCGCGTAGTTTGTCGCGGTGAAGGTCAAGTTGCTTCGGAAAGTTGATCGCCACGTCATCGGCACCGTTCCGAGTTGTTGGCGCCACGCGGTGAATGATGGCGGGTTCGTATTCGCTACCGGCTGCGGCATCGTCGTTACCGCCGGCGCGGCCATCGAGGGCTCCGCGTCCGGTTGATCATCTGCCTGCCGGACGACTGACAAATCAAACAGCCGCACCGTGACCACGACCGCCACGATCGCCAACACAGTCAGTGCAACCAGAATTCCGTTTCGAAGTTTTGAGCGACGCATAAGTGTTCATCCAACTGAACAGGGAAACTCCGGATTCCTTTCGCTGGAAATGGAATTATTTTACCGCAGAGACGCGGAGGCCCAGAGAGGGAACGAGTAAAGCAATGCCTCAAAGCGAACAGGGGTTTTCGACCGAGTTACCAACCGCTAGTTCTGCAGGCGGAAAAATCCAGCATCACCGCTTCTCGGTAACGTGACCGTGTTCACACCGTTGCTCAGCACGGGCGCGTTGCCGACCGAAGTCCAGTTGGTGGTGTTGAAGTTGGTCTTGGTTTCGAGAACGAAGCCCGCGCGGTTGGTCCAACTCACGAGCACGTTGCTGCTGATGGCTCGCATCCAAAGCAGCGGCGGCAGAGCCCCCGGAGGCACCTCGCCGAAGAGGCGCATTTCACCGACTTGAATGCGGTCGCCACTGACGGGCGGGCCGAAAGTAATGCGGTAACGCGCAAAGGCGGTGTTGTTCGACGATGTAGAGAACTCCTGGATCTGCAAATTGGCGGACGGCGCGGCGGGAATGAACGTCGCGAGATTCGTGTAGTTGATCCCGTCATTTGAGCCAGCCACGACCACGCTGCTGGGGCGGCGTTGTGGGAATGAGAAGTCGTCCGCCGCGCCGATCAACTCGAAGCCTTTAAGCACGCTCGAGCCAACCGCGGGGATGATGTTGACGATAGTATTGCTGCCTGCCGGAATCGGAGCGACTTCGAGTTTGCGCACGCCGTCGAGTTGCCGGTCGAAAAGCGAGCCGACACCGCGCACATCGACCGCGCCAGGAGGCAACGTGATGCTGACAATGTCATTGGGAGAGGTGATTTCGCCGTGGTAGAGCAGTTCCACTTCGGCGATCTGCATCGAGTTGGCGGTGACGGCGTTTGAGACAGTCGGAAACAACATGCGGTAGTGATTGAACACGTTGGTGTTGGAGAACGCGATGGAGTGAACGAAGTGCCGCGTGGAAAAAGCGGGCACGGCGTTGGAGGCAATGCGAGTGAAGTTCACACCGTTGTCCGAGCCTTCGATTACGAAGCTCGACGGGTCACGCTCGGGAGCATCCTCGGCACTGATGAGCGTGAGCGCTTGCACGGGACGATTGCCGACCGGCGTGATGGTCATGCCGGTGTTGAGCTTGTCGAGGTTGAGATATTTGTTCGTCACCGTGTTGTCGATGGCATTGGCGACACCCTGCCCAGCCGGCGAGTTTGCAGACGTGGCCGCAATCGTGTCGCCGGGAATAGACGCTTCCACGAGCGCCGATGCTTCCGTCGCCAGACCAACGCCACTGACGTTGATGCTGAATGGATTTTCATCTCCGTCGTTGCTGGCAATGTTCACAACAGCGCTGCGCGTTCCCGCGGTCGTGGGCGAGAAGGTCACGGTAAAAGCCGTCGTGGCCTGCGGCGCCAGCGTTGTCGCGCCCAGTGAACCAAGAATGAATTCGCTCGCGTTCGCGCCGGCCTTGGTCAAGACCAGCCCAGTAAGGTTTGCCGTCCCGATGTTTTTGACGGTGAATGTCTGAGCCGCGCTGCTGCTGCCGACCGCCGTATTGGCAAACGCGTTTGTGCCCACGTTATCCGTCCGCGCAGAGCCCGCATTGGTGGTGGCGCCGGTGAAGACAGCAATCTCAGGCGCGGCAACACCCGTGCCCTGAATGCTGAAAT
>DATHEW010000271.1:0-4722 GCA_035318425.1 Candidatus Acidiferrum sp.
TGATGCGGTATGGGGCGTCGGATGGTTGATCGCGTTCCACGCGAAAAAGAAAGTTCGGCGAGACGAGCACCGCAGTGAACGCCGAGCGCACAGCGTCATCGAACGTCTCGCGTCGCAATGCTGAGGAGAACACCGCCATCAACGAATTCATCTCGGCCGCCTCGATCGGACGTCGAAATGCGCGCGAGGCAAACTGTTCGATGTTCCTGCGCGCCGCCGAACTCTTCGTCACGAACAATCCCGGCCGATGCGGCGCGAGGCGCTCCGGTTTCGTGGCCGCCAGCATCTGCGCGGTGACCTCCAGGTATTTCTCCATTAACAACGGCGGGACAAACAGAGTATCCGCATTGTTGTCGAATCCGCCGCCGCCGCCGCCATCCGCCGGAAACTGTTCCGCCGGATTGTTGGTCACGCCCAGCAGATCACGGACAGTGTTGTTGTATTCGGAATGACTGAGCCGATGGATTACCACGCGTCCGGGATTTTTGGGAAACCGTTCGTAGTCAATGTGCGCCAGCGCGTAATCACCCCAATCGATCAGCAACTGACGATCCTGTTCCTTGGGCTGAGGACGCTTGCCGGGCGGCGGCATTTCGCGATCACGCACCAGGCGCAGAATCTTTTCCAACTCGCGCGGATCGCGCGTGAAGTGGTCCTCGGTCGGGCGCGCGGATAGGTCAAGGTTCCCCTTGGCGGTATCAGCATCATGACACTTCACGCAGACGGCCTCGATGACCGGCTTGATCTGCCGCTCGAATGAAATGGGCGCAACATCGCCCGCCAGCAGGCTCGCTGGCAAAGCAATCGCCGCCATCAACAAAACTGTCGGGGAACATCGCACGCCACGTAATCGACGCGTCGATCAGTCGCGCATTCAAGAATGCTGCGGCGAGTTGAGAGAAATCGCCCGGTCGGTTTCTGGTGCGCACCGTTCACGCTTCCCGAGGGAAGCGAAGCGCACCACCAAATCATCCAGCTCCGCCGGTGGGATAGTCGCGGCCCGGAGCGCGAAGCGAGTGCGCAGAACCCGATTCCGCAGCGGACCGGCAACAAAGAATGTCTCCAGAAGATCCACGTCTGCCGCCCTGAATGCGCGAAAGAATGGTTCGGGTTCTTCCGTTGCTTCTTCGGAAAATACCACTTTCTCCTCGCCCGTGAGAAACGCCTTCACTCGCGCGTGAAGGCGCTCATGCACCGGCAGCGAAACCTCCAACGGGCCTTCCTCGCAAACCAAGGCGCGAGGAAGCGCGGCGTATCCAAGCTGATGCATCTCCGTCCAAATCATTCTCGCCAGCGCCCTGAACGCCGCGCGCGTTTGGCCTTTGAATGCGCCGAAGCAATTCTCCCGTGCCTCGGTCAGGACGCACATCCTCATCGCTTCGCCATTTCGTTCGATCGAAATGAACCGATGCCGCTGCGGATACGTGTTCACGCGATTGAATCTCGGGCGAAGCTCTCGTAGCAGCGCGTTCTCGCGGAGCAATGCTTGCTCTTCGGTTTCCAACGCCTCCCAGGTGATCTCGCGCACCGCGCTGATCAGGCGCACTGTTTTCCGCGATCCACTCGAATGCACGTGACGATAGGAACCGACGCGTTGCCGGAGGTTCTTTGCTTTGCCCACGTAAACCACGCGAGTCGTGTCGTCGCACATCAGGTACACTCCAGGCACGGATGGAATGGAGCGGAAGAACTCGGCACCGAACCGCTCGGTGAGCGCGCTCGGCATCGCGAAAAGTGTTCCCTGCTGATGCACGCGCCAATGATAGCGCAACCTGCGCTTCCACCTCACGTTGTTTGTGTTGCGGGCGGTAGAAAACGCTCGCGTGTGGTCAGCGCGGACCGCGTTGGATCACTCGGATAGCGTCGAGTCGGAGGCGCGCGCCCGAAAGGTGCTGCTCCAATCCGCGTTGTTGTTCGACAAGCATTTCGATCTCCTGCGGCCGCACGCTGCGGTTCACCTTCTGAAGTTCTTTGAGACGCGCGATCTCGTGCTGAAGCTGCGCGAGCATCTCCGTGCGCGCTTGCGCCACCAGTCCGGCGACCTCGCTGCTCGCGATCGTCTCAGCGCTCTTGATCATACCCGGCAACAACTCTTCGCGGAACTCAGGCCGCTCCAGGAGCGGATACGGATCTCCTTTGTTCAAACGCGCCGCCGACAGCGCGGTGGAAATTGTACTCCTGACGTCGTGCCCTCGATGATCAACCAGCACGCGCAGCGGAGTGGGCGGAAGAAACCGGTCCACGTGTAAATGCGGCGGGGCGATGCACTCGATCAGGTAAACCGCTTCGAGATAAATCCCCGACGTCTTGTCCGGCCAATGCGCGAAGCTGCTATTGCCCTTCTCCGAACCGAGCAACAGGTCCAGTGCTCCCGTCACCAGCGGATGATCCCGCGTGAGAAACTGAACCTCCTCCCGCGACAACGCGCGCCCACGATCCCCGGTGACAGTGAATCCCTCCGCCGGCAGACCTGGGAAAGAATCCGCGAACACGCCTGCGGACCCGAGCCGGTAAGTCCTCGGCGCCAGTTCTTCCACGTGAATGGAATAGTGGTCGAACACCGCCACCATGAATGCATCGAGGGATTGATCTCCATCCTCACGCTGGATTTCGTCAATGAGGCTCGCGGCGGTCTCAGTTCGAAATGAATTCAACTCCAGCAACCGATCCCGGCCTTGTTCCAGTTGCGCCGTCAGATCTGTTCGCGCAGCAATGGTTTCTTCGATCAAGCGGTTCAGTTCCCCCCGCGACGTCTCTTCCGTTTCGTGAAAATCCTGCGCGAGATCGTGCACGCGCGCGCCGAATTGCTCCAGCAACACGCGTCCACCCGCCAGATTTTTTTCAAACGCGTTCAGCCCATCCTGATACCAGCGCGCGAGCACTTCATGAGAGCTGCCCGTCACGAACGGAACATGCACTTGAATCTCCGCAGTCTGGCCGATGCGATCGAGCCGCCCAATGCGTTGCTCCAGCAACTCGGGATCGAGTGGCAGATCAAACAGCGCGAGGTGATGTGCGAACTGGAAGTTGCGCCCTTCGCTGCCGATCTCCGAGCAAATCAAAATGCGCGCGCCATCTTCCTCGGCGAACCACGCTGCGTTGCGATCTCGCTGCACGAGCGCGAGCCCCTCGTGAAACACCGCGATCTTCACATTCAATCGCTGGCGCAATGCCGCATCGATCGCTTCGACCTTTCGTTGGGTGCGACAGATCACGAGCAACTTCTCCTGATCCAAACTCCGCAGCAACTCGGCCAGCCAAACCATCCGCGGATCGTCCGCGAAGTCCGGCTGGAACGTCGCGGCCGCGCCTGGACTTGTGTCCGCGGCGAATTCTTCCGCCAGCGCATCGAAGAGTTTCGTGTTCTCAGCGGATGCCTTCAACGAATGCATCCGCGCGTTGCGCTTGGGAAAGCCACTGATCGTGGCGCGCGTGTTGCGGAACATCACCCGTCCCGTTCCGTGCTGGTCGAGCAAGGCGCTCATCAATTCATCGCGCACCCGGATGTCTCCTCGCCCAATCTTCTCCAACCTTGCCATGACATTCGCTTCATTGTCCGCGAGCAAACGCGCCAGCACGGCAATGTCACTCCCTGCGAGCGCAAGACCATTCAACAACTCGTCCACGATACGCGCCACGTCGCGGTAATGTTCCGCTTCAGCGATGAACTCGTGCAGGTCGTAAAAGCGATCTGAGTCCAATAATCGCAGCCGCGCGAAGTGGCTCGCCATCCCGAGTTGCTCAGGCGTTGCGGTGAGGAGCAGGAGGCCGGGAGTGTTGCGGCTGAGCGCTTCCACCACCGCGTATTCCCGGCTCACCGCAGTCGGTGCCCAGCCCAGATGGTGCGCCTCATCGACCACGAGCATGTCCCATCCGGCCGCGAGCGCTTGTTGCAAACGCTGCTCGTTCTTGATGAACAAGCTGATGCTGCAGAGAACCAATTGATCATCGAGAAATGGATTCACCTCGGCATCGCTCGCCTCAATCGACTCGCACCGTTCCTCGTCGAAAATGTGGAACCACAGGTTGAAGCGGCGCAGCAGTTCCACGAACCACTGGTGCACGAGCGAATCCGGCACCACGATCAACACTCGGCGCGCGCGCCCCGTGAGAATGAGCCGATGCAAGATCAGGCAAGCCTCGATGGTCTTGCCCAGGCCGACTTCATCGGCGAGCAACACGCGTGGGGTGAGACGCCGCGCGACTTCCGATGCGATGTAAAGCTGATGCGGGATGAGATCGATCCGGCCACCGACGAAGCCGCGCACCTTCGATTGGCGCCGGCGATGTTGCTGCGTCAGCGCCGATACGCGCAGATCGAACAGATCCGGCGCATCGACTTGCCCCGCGAGCAGTCGTTCCTCGGGCTTGTTGAAACTGATCGCATCATTCAGTTCCGTCTCACAAACCTCGCGCTGGCTGCTGCGGTAAAAGATCAGCCCATTCCGCTCCGTGAACGATTGCACCACCCACGCATTGCCCTCGTGATCCTTGATCGTGTCGCCGGCGCGAAAGCGGACCCGCCGAAGCGGTGCATTGTCGCGAGCGTACTCACGCGTCTCGCCGCTTGCACCGAACACGATCGTGACCGTCCGATTCGTGACGCCCAGAACGGAGCCCAAACCAAGTTCAGGCTCGCTCTCGCTGATCCAACGTTGACCGCGGTGATAATTTTCTGTCGCCACAACGAAGTTAAGAACATGGCAAGTTTGCCTTTCCTCG
>DATHEW010000272.1:0-2891 GCA_035318425.1 Candidatus Acidiferrum sp.
CGAGCGCACGCGACTCTCCAGCGGCGCGAAGTCACGTTTCACGTATTGGGTGAGATCGATCGCCTCTGCATACGTCATCGGGTTCCGTTCGAACGCGCGCTCTTGTTCGAAAGAAAAAATCTCCTGCTCGATTGCCGAGCGCAGCACGCGCAGATCAAACGTGTTGGCGTGGCTGAGTTTCATGACATCGATTGCGCGCAGCTTCAACTCGAAGTCCTTCAACCGCTTCAACTCCGCATCAAGGGATGCACGGCTGAAATCACTGATGCGCCCATCGTATTCGTGAAGGCCAAGCGCCATCCCGGACGCCGGTCTCCACGCGAGATGACCCGACATGTATTCGTTCGCGATGGCGCTGAAAACTTCATCGGGTGAGGGCTTCGGGCCGCGAAAACGGGCGCATCCCGCGATCACAATCAACAAAGCGAACGCCAGGAGCGTAAAGCGACACAGGGGCGGTTTCATTCGCCGACGTTCTTAGCGCGAAATACCGCGCGCGAAAACCGAAAGTTGCGACCCTCGAAGAGTGAGTTGTTTTGGACGGCTGCTAAAATTCCCGACCCGGAGAGCTTCTCCCGAGCACCCGATCACTTCGCGCCGCCGAACATCTTCATCATCGCTGCCTGCATCAAACCCTGGATGCTCGCGTGCTTGGTGTAGTTCGCCGGCACTTCGAAGAGCTTCGCATCCGGCTTGTCGAACGACGGGGTGCTGAACTGGATCAGCACCGTATTATTCTTCTGCTTCATCTCCATCTTGACCGGGAAATTCTTCAGGTCAGTCGCTGACCAGAGAAACGCTTCCTGCACCTTCCCGTCCGCATCTGTCGTCGTCATCTTCTTCTTCAAACACGGATGGCCATCGATGGTTTCCTTGCCGACGTCCGTTGTCTCGACCTTGCTTCCGGATTCAGCTTCGTCCGGCACCGGCGCGTAGGCTTGCAGGCCCGGGTAAATGATCAGCGTCGTCTTGCTCGCCGGGTTGACGAGCAATTGCATCTTGTCCATCCCCGTTTGCTTCAACATGGCGGTGGCCTCGGGCGGAACAGAGCCACCTTTCATTTGGCTCATGTCCATGTCGGCGCGGAGTTTTCCATCCAGCAGCGCCCAACTCACCGGCATTGAAGAGACTTCCTTGCCATTGCCGTCCGAAATGCGCACGTCACCTTTGGCAGTAAACGCCTTGGTGTCGCCGAACATTTTGACGAGCGATGCGTTGATGCCGGTGTTCGGCGCACCACCCATTTGAGCGCGAGCGGGAACGGCAGCGAACAATGCAATCGTCAGTGCGAGGAAAAGTCGTTTCATAAATTCGGGCGGACTATACGGAAGGGTCAAAGGAACTCCACAACAAGAACGTGCCTCCGACATCTTGCCGGGTCCGAACCTTGGTGCCGGAACGAACGCCTCCACCCGCCAAATGCCGGGCACGTTACGCCAGATTCACCGGATCAATGTCCACCGCCATCGTCACATCGTCAGCCAACGTGAGCGTCTCCTGCATCTGCGCGATGCGCCGGCTGAGTTGCGACATCGCGCGCGTGCGCAACATGAGTTGGTAACGATAAAACGTTTCCGCCCGCGCGAGTGGTGCCGGAGCGGGCCCCGCGATAATAAGATCACGGAACAATGTGCCCCCGGTATCTTGCCGGCTCGGAGCATTGTTGTGAGAAGAGTGACTCATTGTTGCTCGATCATCCGAACCCGGCAGGATTCCGGAGGCACGTTGATCGACCAACTTCTGCAACTCGCCGCGCACATGCTCTGCGCTCAAGCGCACCTTGTCCTCGTTGCGGCCCTTCAACGTGAGCAGCGCAATGCGCGCGAGGGGCGGATACTTCAACTGTTCGCGAAACTCGATCTCCTGCTCGTAAAAACCTGTGAAATCGTGGCGCCGCGCATACTGGATCGCAGGATGAAACGGCGTGAATGCCTGGACGAAGACTTCGCCTTCCACATCGCCACGACCGGCGCGCCCTGCCACCTGAGTGAGCAACTGGAAGGTCCTTTCTCCCGCGCGGAAATCCGGCATGTGCAACGACAAGTCGGCGTAAATAATTCCGACCAGCGTGACGTTCGGGAAATGCAGACCCTTCGCAATCATCTGCGTGCCAACGAGGATGTCGATCTTGCCAGCGCGGAAATCGCCGAGGATGCGCCGATAATCTTCCTTCCGCTTCAACGTATCTGAATCCATTCGCGTGATCCGAGCGTGGGGGAACAACTTCACCAGCGTGTCTTCGACCTTCTCCGTGCCGAGCCCCGAGTATCGGATCGCTGGATTGCGGCAGCTCTTCTCTGGACAAACGGACGGCACCGCGGCCGTGTGCGCGCAGATATGACACACCAACTTCGCCGCGCGTCGATGAAAGGTCAGCGCGACCGAGCAATTGGGACAATTGGCCACGTAACCGCACTTCGGACATTGCAGCGACGTCGAGAAACCGCGGCGGTTCAAAAACAAAATCGTCTGCTCGCGTCGCTCCAGCCGTTGAGTGATGGCTTCCTTGAGTTGATGCGAAAAAATCGGCGTGCCCTTCTGCTTGCGCTGCTCGGCGCGCATGTCCACCACGCGCACGATGGGCATCTTCTGGTCGTCCACGCGCGTCGTGAGTTCGAGCAGTTCGTACTTGCCGCGCTGGGTGTTGTAGAAACTTTCCATCGATGGCGTGGCGCTGCCGAGCACGACCACGGCATTCTCGAATTGCCCACGCACGACGGCCACGTCGCGCGCATGGTAACGCGGCGATTCCTCCTGCTTGTACGAATGCTCGTGCTCTTCATCCACGATGATGAGCCCGAGCGGTTCCACCGGCGCAAATATCGCGGAGCGCGCACCGATCACGATGCGCGCGCGGCCCTGGCGAATCTTGTGCCACTCATCATGCCGCT
>DATHEW010000273.1:0-5548 GCA_035318425.1 Candidatus Acidiferrum sp.
CGGCGTTCGTCGAAACCGCGGTTGGAGGCGCCGTGTTGGTGTTTGCCGGAATGGCGGGCGCCGCATTAGTGACTGTTGAGTTTCTGATATCGGTGGATGCCATCGCGCGGACGATTTGCTTTTCGTGATCCACCGTTTCGCGAGTGATGATGATCGGATTCGCAGCGACGCGCAGTTTGGGGGGCGGGGCGGCCACGACAGTAGCATTGGTTACTGAAGGGGGTGTTGTCGCAATCACAACTTGTTGCTCAATCGGCCTTGGCGGCACGTCAGGCATGATGATCAAAAATTCCGGCGAGTTCACTGCCCAAGCCACGAACTTTCCGTTCTGTGCGACGAGCACCGTGTTCACGATCGCCTTGGCGCGCTGCATTTCGGGCGCGAGTTGCTTAATGCGGGCGTTCAGTTGCTCGTCGAAAGGCGTGCCTTGGATCGGACTGTCTCCGTTCGAGGAAATGATGACGACGACGTCGCCAACGGATTCTGCGACACGGACCGCGTCGATGATGGCGGTGTGCAGTGCAGGTTTGCCCTTAAAACCCCGGTCCTTGACGCGGAGCGCAATGCGCGAGGCGAGTTCGACGGAGAATTTCTGTTTCCACGTATCAACGCCCATCGAGGTATCGTTGTTTCCGCCCGCGAGCCACACACCGTAACTGTCGCCGTTTGTCATCGCGCCACGTGCTCCGCTGTAAATCAAGTCGAACACGGCTTCGCTCAGTGGCACTTCGGAATTTTTCATCCCCGCAGACGTATCCACGACGAAGAGAAACCGATTGGTGCCCGGCGCCGGAGCATCGGCGCACGATGAAAAAGGAAAGGCGAAACACAGGGCAACCAGCAGCGCCAAACGCAAAAAGGCACCGCAGGACTGTGTTTCGCCCGGGAAATCGCTCGTGACCCACTTCACGATTGTTTATATCGGCGCTTTTCCCGGGAATTGTAGCGTTCAATATCACGGTCGAGTTCCCCGAACGTATTTGCGAGGGTTCGAATGAAGGAATCGCAACTCATCGCGAGTCCCCCGAACGCGATCACCGTGTCCCGCTCAGCATGATCATCCGTGACGACGAGCACTTCGCCGTACGGCTTCATGCGATGGGTTACTCGCTCGATGATCTGGTCGGCCGTCTGGCCGGAATGCGAAAAAAGAATTTCCACTCCTGACTGATTCTCCACCTGTTGGCCGGAACGACGCGGCCGGGAACCGTCAAACACCACCGTCACAGGCGTGCTGCTCGCATCTGCATAGCGACCAAGCATCTGAACCAGTTCGTCCCGGGCAGCGGGAGAGTAGCGGGGCTGTCCCTCCGCAAGCTCAGGCCAGCCATGCAACAGGCTGTAGCCATCAACGAGAATTCGAACCAGCGCCATGCGAGCAAGTAAAACACCGCGCACAGATTGCGAAAATTTTTTTCGCCTTGTGAACGGATTGGAGTAGTGTCCGCGCCTGTGAATTCCGCCCTGTTTCGAACGTTGCTCGTTTACGGAATCGTGCTGCCGCTGGCCGTGGTTATCGGCTGGATGATGAGCAGCCCTGACGACGTCAAGTCACTGACTGTGATTGGCGCCGTCGTGTTCGTGCTGCTGCTGCCCGTTATTCTCAAGTATCATTACGGTTTGCTGGTTTTTAGTTGGAACGCCTCGATCATCGTCTTCTTTCTGCCCGCCCAGCCGACGTTTTGGGCGCTCATGGTCACCATCAACGTTTTCATGGCAGTGTGTTATCGGATTCTTCAGCGGCGTCCGTTGTTTACTCATGTGCCGATGTTGACGTTTTCGTTGCTGGGATTGGCATTGGTCGTGTTGATCACCGCAAAGCTGCGTGGCGGCATCGGCATGCGCTCACTCGGCAGCGGTAGCTACGGCGGCAAGCAGTATTTTTACCTGTTGATGTCGATCCTGGGTTACTTCGCGTTTGCAAGTCAGTCCATCGACATGGCGAAGATCGGTCGGTTCACCAAGAGCTTTTACTTGTCGGGATTGACCGGGGTAATCAGCAATCTCATCTATTCGTTGCCAAGCCTTTGGTTTCTCTACCTCATTTTTCCGGCTGGCCTTGCCCTCAGCCAGGCGCAGGCGGAATACTTTGGTTTGCGAATGAGCCGGATCGCGGGCTTTTCCCTCGTTGGGACGTCGGTCCTGTATTATCTCTTGGCGCGGCACGGTCTGGCGGGTGTGCTCTCAGTACGAAAGCCGTGGCGAATTCTCATATTTGGCGTGGTCCTTCTGTTGTGCGCTGCCAGCGGTTATCGCTCCATTCTGTTGCTCGTGATTCTCCTGATCAGCGCGCTGTATTGCCTGGAAGGATGGTTCTTTACCCGATGGTCCTTTGTCGCCCTGTTGGCCGGAGGGTTGGTTTTCGCGGCCGCAATTCCTTTCGCCAATAAGCTGCCGCTCGGAATTCAACGCAGTTTGTCGGTCCTCCCGATCAACGTGGATCCCGTCGCTAGAATGGACGCACAGGGAACCACAGAATGGCGTCTATTGCTGTGGAAGGCGATGCTGCCCGAACTTCCCAAATACATTTGGCTTGGAAAGGGCTACGCGATCGATCCGACGGCCATGTACCTGACCCAACAAGCTTACCGATACGGCTTTGCTCCCGACTATGCGAACAGCATTGTCGTGGGTGACTATCACAGTGGCCCTCTTTCCGTTTACGTTTCCTTCGGACTTCCCGGTGTGATTGCGTTCCTCGCGTTTTGGGCAGCGTGTGTGCGAGCGCTTTGGCTAAACTACAAATATGGACGCGACGAGACTCGTGTGCTCAATCGTTTTCTCCTGGCCATGTTCATTGCCAAGGCACTTTTGTTCGTTGGCATCTTTGGATCATTGCACTCCGATCTTGCCACGTTCACCGGCCTGATTGGTGTGAGCGTGGCGCTGAATCGAGGGGTGTGCCGCCGTCCCGCTACAAAGTCGTCGGTCGCTGCGACGGCTCGCCCATTGGGCTTACAGCCCAGCGCTGCCTGATCAGAACTCCCACCGCACATCGCTTAATCGCTCTGTGATCGCGGTTAACACGCGCTGTTCATCGCGCTCGTCTCGCGCCACGAATGTGACGCTGAATCGAAGATAAGAACCCGCATCGTCCCACGGCACCGTCGAAATCAGCGTCTCCGTAATCAGCCACTGGGACACCTCTTCCGCGCTGCTAAAAACCGATCGCGTGCCGTCCTTCTTCACGGCCGCCGTTGGCGCTTTCACGTAAAGAAAGAACGATCCGCGCGGTTTGTTCGCATTGAAACCTGCCTTGCGCAACACCTCCACCAGCCCGTCCATGCGCCGCGAATACTTTGTGGCGATCCTCTCCGTGATCTCCGGATGATCGAGGCAATACGCCGCCGCATGTTGAATGGCCAAAAACTGCCCGCTGTCCGTGTTGTCCTTCACATCGCCGTACGCCTTCACCAGCAATGAATTCCCCGCCACAAATCCCACGCGCCATCCCGTCATGTTGAAACTCTTGCTGCACGAATGCAGTTCGATCCCCACATCCTTCGCGCCCGGCGTGGACAAAAAGCTCAGCGGCTTCCCTTCGAACACCAGCGCCGCGTAAGCGGCATCCGAAATCACCACCACATTGTTCTTCTTCGCGAACTCGACTAGTCGCGCGAAAAACTCCGGCGTCGCGGTGGCGCCTGTCGGGTTGTTGGGATAATTGATCACCAGCACCTTCGCTTTCTTCAGCACCTCCGCAGGAATGCTCTCGAGGTCCGGCAAAAACCTGTTCTCCTCGCGCAACGGCAGATTGTGAACCACGCCGCCGTAATACTTCGCGTGCGTGCCGAACACCGGGTAACCCGGCGTCGTCATCAACACGATGTCGCCAGGATTGATCAACGCCGCCGGCAAAATCGAAAGCGCCGCCTTGCTGCCAATCGAATGCATTACTTCCGTCTCTGCATCGATGCCGCTGACGCCACACACCCGCTCCATGTAGCGCGCTGCGGCCGCCTTCAACACCGAGTCGCCATTGTCTGCGTAGCCGCGATTGTCGGGTTTGCGCGCTTCGTCGCAGAGTTGCTGCACCACTTCGGGAAAAGCCATCTCATCTGGCTCACCCACGCCCATGTCGATGATCTCCGCGCCCGGGTTCGCCGCGAGCGCGGCACGTTTGGCGCGTTTGATCTTTTCGAATTTATAGATCGCCGTGGATTTTCCGTAACTCTTCCCGCCGATGCGCTCCGCAAACAAATTCTGGATGAACGATTCCGACATAAGCCGCGGACGGTATCGAATGACTTTCACCCGTGCAAGCGGCAGCCGTGAACGACAGGGCAGACACATCAAAACGGAATTGGTGGTGGAAATGGCCGCGCTGCGACCGGGGACTCTTACCTTCCGACTGCTCTCACTCAATTAACAAGGGGATTTTAGCCAATGTTTATGCGGGTTCAAGCAGCTTTTTAAAAATTCGAGTCACCGCTGGCGATTGCCTCTTCACCGCTCGGCTTTAGCGCCGCAAGTGTAACTTCAGGTGAAGAAGCAGGTGAAACTTTCCCGGCATTGCTGGAGCGGCGCTCGCGCTTGTGGCGCCAGTATTTTGAAACCTCTTTCGTCGCCCTGTGCAGCCAGTCCCTGTTTGCGGCGAGTTCGATGATTTCGATGGCTGCGAACCACTTGGGCGCGTTCTGCGCTGGATCGCCGAGCGGTGTCAGCTTCCGCGCCGCCATCAGAATCTGAATGTCGTGTTCCGCAAACCCGAGAACCTTGGCCGTCATCGCAACGTCGAGGCGCGCGGGAAGATTTTTCGCGGCCCACGTTGTAAGCACCCTCACTGTCAGGTCATCGTTCATAAGCACGGGTTAGTTGGATTGCGGTTCTGCGCGCTTTGGCATCGCTGTCTCCAGCCGGTCATCAATTCCGTCCTTGTTCGCATCCACGAAGCCACGCAACCGACCGTGGCGATGCGCGAAGAACCAACCGCCCACACCAAGCGCAACCGCGCCCAGGATCACCAACTCATTCCCGACCACGAGTGTCGGAAGGATCATCAACGCGATGCCGCCAGCAATGATGGCGAGGCTTGTCGTGACACTGCCCACGATCGCGCGGAGCGGCGGATACACCAGCGTTGCGATTCCGAAAACGAACATCAGCACGCCGACCCACACGATGCCTTTCAAACTGGCCAGCTTCGCTCCGAGTTCCCGCGCGGTGTCCTTCTGCGCGGCTCCAATCGTTGTCCCGGCCTTCTCAACGGTGCGCGTCGTTTGAACCGCAGGCGCGGAGAGAACGATCGTTTTCTCCGTCACGACCGGCGGGGCTTCGGGTTTCTTCTCGTCACGTGTGACAGTGCGCTCTTCGACTTTCGTTCCCGCCGGGAGCGGCAGTGTCGTTTCCGTCGTGCGCTCGAAATTCTGCGCGGCAGCCTGCGCCGGATTCTCCGGCTGCTTCAGTTCGCTAGCAAACTGAGCACCACCAGCAGGGGCCGCGCTCTTGATTGATGCCATGCCAGGGCGAAGCGGCCGTGTCGCGCAGCCAACGAGCAGCGCGAGGATGGAACAAAGGATGAGTGTTTTCATTTCAGGCGTTCCTTCAG
>DATHEW010000274.1:0-5346 GCA_035318425.1 Candidatus Acidiferrum sp.
AAAATGTTCCGAGCAAAGTTTTCCTGGAAGAAGCCGCGCGCCAAGTGGGATTTCGCGAGGGCCGCATCGTGAATGTGGACGCGACATTGATCGCGCAAGCGCCGAAAATTGCGCCGCACATCCAGCACATGAAGGAGAATATCGCGGCTGCACTCAGCTTGAACGTGAACCGTGTTTCCGTGAAGGCGACGACGAATGAGATGCTCGGTTTCATCGGCCGTGGCGAAGGCATTGCCGCGATGGCGGTAGCAAGCGTGGAGTTGCCAGAGCCAATAACGATCCCGGTTTGAAGCCCGCTCTGGACTTTCGACTTTCAAATTCGACCTGAGTAATAGACTGAGCACACATGGCCAAAGCAGAGATCAGTTGGAAGCGGGAGGATGAAAGCGGTGAGTCCGTGCAAGTCTATGCCCATCATGTCGGTGATCGCTGGATTTTCTACAAACGTTCCAAACGGTTCGATGATTGGGAGGAACAGGATGAGCCGCCCTTGGAAGACTGGATGGAATTGCTGGACGCCGTGCGCCGGCGCATTGCGCGGCGACTCGTGAGACCCGAGGAGGAAGGCAACGTGAGGCGTTCGTTGTTACAGCGATTTCCTGACGCGAAGGTTTAACCGCTGATGAAGTCCCCGTTGATCCTGGTCACGCCGAGCACGCAGCAGAATGGCGTCGAGTTCGAGGACAACTCGATCAGCCTGTCGAACCAGTATTCGCTGGCGGTGCATGCGGGCGGCGGCCTGCCTTGCATCGCGCCGTGCCTGGCGGAAAAGCGATTCATCTCTTCCGCCATAGAACGTTGCGATGGTGTATTGCTGACGGGCGGCGATGATATTCAACCCGAGCTTTACGATCATGACGCTGGCTCCAAGGTCCGCGAAACCGTGACAGGAGTTGATGCAACGCGGGACTTGTTCGAGCTGATGGTGATCGAGGAAACCTTCCGCCAGCACAAGCCGTTGCTGGCAATCTGCCGGGGACATCAGCTTGTTAATGTGGCGTTCGGGGGTTCGCTCGTCGTGGACATTGAGTCACAGTTGAGCGGCGCGATGGATCATCGGCAGATGGATCGCAAGAACGAGTGTGTCCATGAAGTTGCATTGACTCGCGGTTCGTTGATATGGAAAATCGCGCGCAACTCAAAGCTCGGTGTGAACAGTTCGCATCACCAGGCGGTGGACAGGGTCGCAGAGCCCTTTGAAGTGACGGCCCGCAGCTCGGACGGAATCATCGAGGCCATGGAATTAAAACCGGATGCGGCGCAGGTCCTGCCGTTTTTCCTGGCGGTTCAGTTTCATCCCGAGCGGCTGTTCGACCGATATAGCGGACATCTGGGACTGTTCAAAATGTTTGTGAAAGCAGCGGCGGGCAGCAGAAAACTATGAAGCCAAAGGTCATGATCGTGGATGACGAAGCGGTCATTCGCGAGTTCGTCAGAACCATCCTGGAGAAGAACGGCTGCGACGTCACCGAAGCCGCGGATGCTGCCGCGCTGAAGGAAGCCTATGACGGCGCGCAACCGGATGTCGTCCTGCTCGACCTGAAATTGCCCGACGCCGATGGTCTCACCCTTCTCCCCACGTTGAAGAAAACATGGCCTGAAGCTGAGGTGATCGTCCTCACTGGCCACGGCTCGATCGAAGCCGCTGTCGAAGCGACCAAGCGAGGCGCCTACTATTTTCAAAGCAAGCCGTTCGATGCCAGCACGCTGAAGCTGCAGGTCGAGCGCGCCTTGGAACACAAGCAGATCAACGAAGAGAATGGCGCGTTGCGCCGCGCCCTCTCTACGATGAGCGGCGGCTCTTCGCCTGTGTTTCAAAGCCCGACCATGAAGCAGGTCGTGCGCACTATCGAGCGCGTGGCGCCGAGCGATGTTTCGATTTTGATCACGGGAGAAAGTGGTACGGGCAAGGAAGTGATCGCCGACTTGATCCATGCCTTGAGCCCGCGCAGCAAGGGCCCGAACGTCAAAGTGAATTGCGCCGCGCTACCGCGAGAATTGATCGAGAGCGAACTGTTCGGCTCAGTGAAGGGAGCGTTCACAGGGGCGCAGGCAGACCGCGAAGGACTCTTTCGCCAGGCCGAGGGTGGCACGTTGTTGCTCGACGAACTTTCGGAAATGCCCATCGACACCCAGAGCAAACTGCTGCGCGTGTTGCAGGAAAAGGAAGTCCGTCCCGTCGGTGGCAAGACGAGTTACAAGATCGATTGTCGTGTAATTGCCGCGACGAACCGCGTTCCGGCCGATGCCATTCGCGACGGGAAGATGCGCGAGGATTTGTTTTATCGCATCAGCGCGATATCCGTTTTCCTGCCGCCGCTGCGCGAACGCCGCGAGGACATCGTTCCGCTCGCGACCGCGTTCCTGAAACGTTTCGCTGCGCAAGCCAACCGCGTCATCACCGGGTTCAGTCCGCAGGCAGCGGAAGGCATGCGGCGTTTCGATTGGCCCGGCAACGTGCGCCAGCTTCAGAACGAGGTGCAACGCGCGGTGCTCATGTCCGAAGGTAAAGTGATCGATATTCCGGACCTGACGATCAATGTGGAAGCCGCCGCCACGGAGAGCAGCGACGCCAGCCCGAACCTCACTCTCATGGAAGCCATGGAGCGCAACACCATTCTCCAAGTGTTGAAAGAGACGCGCGGCAACAAGCTGGAAACTGCCAAGCGCCTGGGCATTGGCCGGCAGACGCTCTACAACAAGATCAAGGCATACGCGATCGAGTCGTGAGCAAGGCGTAGTTCGTGATTTGGCGTCGCGGAAAAGGCGGGCAGGGCCATTCTCCGTTTTTCGAACCGAAGCAAAGCGCATCGCAATGATGCGACGGAGGGCACAATAGCCCGAGGCAAAAATCCTCCCTTTGCACGCGAATGCGTTTTCAATACTGTTCGCGGCTCGCCGAAACCCGGCGCAACCACAGCGATGGCGTTAATCGTACAAAAATTTGGCGGCACCTCGGTCGGCAATCCCGACCGCATCAAAAACGTCGCCACGCGGGTTGCTTCCTACCGCGCCAAAGGCGACCAGGTCGTGGTCGTCGTCTCCGCCATGAGCGGCGTGACGGATAATCTGATCAGGATGGCCAAGGAGATCATGCCGCTGCCGAGCGAGCGTGAGATGGACATGCTTCTCGCCACGGGTGAACAAACGACGATCGCGCTCACAGCCATCGCTCTGCACGCGATGGGCGTGAACGCGGTTTCATTGACGGGCGCGCAGGCGGGGATCGTGACGGACGGCGTCCATACGAAAGCGAAGATTCAGAATATTTCGCCCAAGCAGGTGCATGAGTTGCTCGATGCCGGGAACGTCGTTATCGTCGCGGGATTCCAAGGCCAGACGCAGAGTGGGCAGATCACTACATTGGGCCGCGGCGGTTCGGACCTGACGGCCATTGCGCTCGCGGCCGCGTTGAAGGCGAACCTTTGCCAGATTTACACGGACGTGGACGGCGTTTACACCGCTGATCCGCGCATTGTCCCGACCGCGAAGAAGCTCGCTGAGATTTCCTACGACGAGATGCTCGAACTCGCGAGCCTCGGCGCGAAGGTGATGCAATCGCGCTCGGTGGAGTTCGCAAAAAAATTCGGCGTGATCTTCGAAGTCCGCTCCAGCTTGAACGACAACCCAGGAACGATCGTGAAAGAAGAAACCAAAAGCATGGAAGACGTCGTTATCCGCGGCGTGTCCCTCGACAAGAACCAGGCCAAGATCACGCTCGTCGCCGTTCCCGACAAACCCGGCGTCGCCGCGCGCATCTTCAAGGCGCTCGGCGAAGCGACCATCAATGTGGACATGATCGTCCAGACCGCCAGTCACGGCGCGGGCACGCCGGCCACGGACATTTCCTTCACGCTCGACAAGCCGGATTTGCTGAAGGCGCAAAAGACCCTTGATGCGATCAAGCAAGAGATCGGGTTCCGCGAGGTGATAGCAGACGAGAAGATCGGCAAGATTTCGATCGTCGGTGTCGGCATGCGCAGTCATTCCGGGGTTGCAGCGAAGATGTTCGAGACGCTGGCCAACGAGGGCGTGAACATCGACATGATCTCCACCAGCGAGATCAAGATTTCAGTCGTGGTCGATCTCACAAAGGGTGAGGCGGCGATGCGCGCGGTGCATGGGGTGTTTTTGGGATAAGACACAGCCCAATGAGGCGCAGCAGCGCCTCGCCTCAACTCCCGCCTGCTCTCACGCTCCTGGATGTTTCCACGGTTTTCGGTACGTGCGCGCCAGGCGTTTTGTTGCGTCACGGTCATCGACCACCTTGCGCGACTTCGGATCGTAAACGATGGGACGCCCAAGTTCGGCGGCAACGTTCGCCATGATGCAGGTCGCGGTGGAAATATGGCCTTGCTCGATGTCGGCCACAGGTCGACTGCGCTTCTCGATCGCGGCGAGGAAATCGAGCATGTGCCGGCGCGTGGCGGGCGCGGCATTCAGTTCGATGTCTTTCTCGGTCACGTCTTCGGGATATTTCTCGCGCTCGAAAAGACAGTCGAAGTGAATGGTCTTCTCCTTCTTGTCGTTCGGAATGAAATCCGCGCGCATGGTGCTGGCCTTGAGAACACCCTTCTCGCCGTAAATGAAAAGCGCCCATGGGTAATCAGCATCCGGCGCCGCGCCCCACGTGCGGTGTTGCCACACCGCGTTGTAGTTATCGTACTCGAACGTGGCGACCTGTGTGTCCGAGATGTTTGATTTGCCTTCCTTCTGCACGTAGATGCCGCCGGCGGAAGTGATGCGTTTGGGCCAGCCGAGATCGAGCATCCAACGCGCGGTGTCGAGCATGTGAACGCACATGTCGCCGACGATGCCGTTCCCGTATTCCGTGAAGGTGCGCCACCAACGCTTGTGCGGGATGCCGTCGTAGGGACGCAGCGGGGCAGGGCCGGTCCACATTTCGTAGTCGAGATAATCTGGCACAGGCTGAAGCGGGGGATTTCCATTCGCGCGCATGTGGAAGTAACAGCACATGTCCACGTGACCAATCTTCCCGAGCAGGCCGGCTTCGATGACCTGTTTCTTCACGTCGATGAGGTGCGGCGTGCTCTTGCGCTGCGTGCCGATCTGCACCACGCGTTTGTATTTGCGCGCCGCGTCCAGCATCGCTTCGCCTTCGCGCACATCGACGCTGATTGGTTTCTGGCAGTAAACATCCGCGCCCGCCTTGAGCGCGTCGATGCAGTGCAACGCGTGCCAGTGATCCGGCGAACCGATGAGCACGATGTCGAACTCATGGTTCTTCAACATCTCGTGGTGATCCTGGTAAGTGCGAGGAGCCTTCTTCGATTTCTGGCGTTGCTGTGCGATCTCGACTGCGCCCGCGAGCATGTTCTTGTCGGG
>DATHEW010000275.1:0-3947 GCA_035318425.1 Candidatus Acidiferrum sp.
TGAATCTCGGTACCTCCGCCGCGGATACATTTTTCTCCGGCGATGCCGTGTTGATCGATGACTCTGGCGCTTACACCACAAACATCACAGTAACTACGCCGGTCTTCCCGCGCTCGATCACCGTCAACTCCGCGACACGTCCCTACGTGATTAGCGGGAGCGAGCAAATCGGCGGCTTGTCCGAGGGTCTCGTTAAGAACGGCGCGTCTTCATTGACCCTTTCCTCCCCGAACACGTTCTTCGGCGACATTCAGGTGAATGCCGGGACACTGCGCGCCGGCAATACCTCGGCGCTTGGAAAGACCAACGGTCAGACCATTATTGCCTCGGGGGCGACACTTGATCTGACGGGCGTGAATGCCGGACCCGAACCCGTCACGGTTCAAGGAGCGGGCGTCAATGGTGCTGGCGCAATCGTAAATACGGGCGCCGGGATCACCGGCAATGGGTTGCGCGGACGCATTACGTTCGCGGGCGACACGACGTTCGGAGGCACGGCCCGCTGGGACCCGATCGCTGGGAGCATCATCGGAAATGGGTTCAAGCTGACCAAGGTTGGCAACATCGAAATCGCTATGACCGGCCTGGGCGATACCGGATTGGGTGACATCGACATTGTTCAAGGCACGCTGACGTTCCAAGGCAACACTCGCGCGGGCGATCCGACGAAGACGATCACGGTGAGCAACAATGCTGCGCTCGCGCTCTGGGCGGTGGCCCCCACAACTCTCAACAAGCCGGTCGTGTTTCGACCCAACTCGATCCTCCGCAATGGAACGAGCGGCACCCCTCTCGACAACGCGACGAATTACGGCGCCATTCAAATCAACGGCGACGTGAATGTGCAGGCCACCGCGAACATCGCGCTTATGAGCGAAGTGAGTGGGACCGGAAACCTGATCAAACTAAATACCGGCACGTTGTATTTGGGTGGAACGAACACTTACACCGGCCGTACAGCGATCACTGCCGGCCGCGTTGCATTGCTCAACACTGGCTCGATCCACGGAAGCTCGCGCATTGATCTTTCCGCGGGTGTGTTTCTCGATACTTCACGCGTGGCGGGTGGTTATCCACTGGCGGCAGGACAGGTATTGTCCGGCCCGAGCACTGTGGAGGGTTCATTGATCGCGCCTTCCAACGCCATCGTGTATGTCGGCGGCCAGAATATTCCCAGCACTTTGACAGTTACCAATGGCCTGGCGCTGTCCGGAGCCGCCTTGACCTTCGAGCTCTCTGCCGCCACGACCGAAGGCGGGGGCGTCAACGATCTGATCAACGTCGGTGGCAATCTCGATCTGACGGAGGTGTCCACGATTCGCCTCAATCCGCTTGGCCTTTTAACAATCGGCAACACCTACACGTTGATCAACTACAGCGGCTCCCGCGTCGGCGGCGTTCCGAACCTGGTGGTGGACAATACTTCGCGTTACACCTTTACCCTGCTCGATTCCACGCCCAACAAGATCACCGTCATGGTCACCGGCGGCGCGGCGGCGGAACTCTTCTGGCAGGGCGGGACAGTCGGCGCCGAGAGATTGTGGGACATCCAAACGACACCGAACTGGAGCGACGCATTCGGGCCTGCTCTCTTCTATGGCGGCGACCGCGCTTTCTTCGACAACTTCGCCATCGAAACCACGGTTGATCTGGTGGGCACGCTGACACCCGCCACCGTCTCTTTCGAGAACGACAGCGCCGAGTTTGGCGGTGTTGACTACGTCTTGCAGGGCACAGGCAAACTGAGCGGTAACAGCATCCTGACGAAAAAGTTCGGCGGCACGGTGTCCATCGTGAACTCGAACGTGAATGATTATCTCGGCTCTACCACGATCGAAGCAGGCACGATTCAGGTGGGCGCCGGCGGGCCCTTCGGCAACCTGGGCTACGGGCCCATTACGAACAACGGCACGCTGATCTACAACCGTTCCGACACGCTGACGTTTACGAACACGCTGGTGGGCACCGGTGGCTTCGTGAAGCAAAACACCAACCTGCTCGTGATGTCGGCCAATGGCGCTAATTTCGGCGGCACTCTCACCGCGACCGGCGGCATCGTGCGGCCAACCATCACGAACGCGCTCGGAAATGCGACTGGCGGAACCTTGATCGGCGCGGGCGCCACACTGGATGTCAACGGCGTTAATCTCGGTGACGAAGCAGTCACGGTGGGAGGCGCGGGTTTTGGTGGAAACGGCGCCATCGTGAACAATGGCGCTGGCGGCCAGAACAATGCCCTCCGTTTCGTAACGTTGACTGGCAATACGACCGTCGGCGGCAGCCAGCGTTGGGACATCCGCGCGACGCCGACCGCGTCGCTGAACACAGGAGGCAACAGCTACAATCTCACGAAAGTCGGTACGGGAGCGTTTTCGCTCGTGGACGTGGCGGTGGATCCGGCCCTCGGTGACATCACTGTGCTGGCAGGAACTTTTAGCGCGGAATTGAGCTCGGCTGCGGGGGATCCGGCGAAGACCATAAGTGTTGCCAGCGGCGCCACACTTCAGTTCTGGGGCCGCACCGTGCCGTGGATTAAAAACGGTGTCCTTAATGGCGGACGTAACGTTGTGGTCGGCAATGGCAATGCAACCTGGTCCGGTTCGATCTCACTCAATGGTCCCGTCTTCATGGAGAGCGTCGCCGCCACTTCGCTAACGATCACCGACCCTCTCATTGGTCCCGGAAGCCTCGTCAGCACCGGCGCGGCGAGTGGCACCGTGGCAACAATTCTTCTTGCTGGCGACAACACGTATGCTGGCGACACCACTAACGCAGCGGCGGCTGTTGTTCTTCAACTTGGCGCGGGCGGGACTTCGGGTTCGGTGCGCGGGCGAATCCAGAATAACGCCGGCGCAGTGAGTTACTATCGCAGCGATGCCTACACGTTCACAAATCCGTTGGCTGGCAACGGCAGCTTCTACGTGCGCACTCCGGCGGGCCTCACGTTCGCGCCACCGGCCCCAGTGACAAGCTCCGGCACCATGAGTGTCGGAAATATTTCTTATGGCCAATTGATCGTTCCGTCAGGCGTCACGATGACCTACGGCAACTACTTTTTCGGCGACTCGTCTGGCATCAACGGTGATGCGTCGCAACTCGGTGGGACCGTCACGGTCACCGCGCAGATGCGTGTCGGACATTGGCCCAGCGCGGCGGCGAGCACTTACATCATGGGCGGGGGCACTCTGTCGCTGACGGCGATTCCCGCCGGCGTTCCGAACCCGGCGAGCGGGGAAGTCGGCGGCATTCTTTACCTTGGCATCGATGGCACCGGCGTCTTTATTCAAACGGGCGGCGTGGCAAGCGCGCACGGTATTGTCTTCGACGCGCGCGCAAACAATGTCGGTGGTGGAACCGGCAATGGCGGCATCGATACCCTCATCCTGAACGGCGGACGTTTCAATGTCGGACCCTCGGCTCTTAAGAGCGGTTCGCTTGATGCGAATACCAGTTACGCCATCCAACTCGGCGGCGGCACACTCGGGTCATCTGCCAACTGGACCTCCGTCCTCGCGATGACCCTCACAGGCACCAATGGCAACACGACCTTTGACTCGGGCAGCAACAGCAACGTGTTGACGGGTGCGATCGGCGGTCCCGGTGGATTAATCAAGACCGGCGCGGGCACACTCGCCCTTACAGGCAGCGCAGGGTATCAGGGCGGAACACTCGTGAACCAGGGCGTGCTTCTCGTCCGCGGCACATTGGGCGGCAACCTGGTCGGAGTCGCCGTGAACGGCGGCACTCTCGCAGGCGACGGCACGATCAATGACGCTGTGAACGTGAACGCGAACGGGACGGTTTCCCCGGGAACGGGCATTGCGAAACTCAGCGTGAACGGTGTGGTCACACTCGCGGGCACCACGCTCATGGACATCAACAAAACCGGGGCGACGCGGACGAACGACCAGCTATTTGGTTCCGCAGTCGGTTTTGGCGGCACGCTG
>DATHEW010000276.1:0-2181 GCA_035318425.1 Candidatus Acidiferrum sp.
TCGCGCTCTTGAAAAGCTTGCCGCCCTGCAACATGTAGTTCGACGGCTGCGCGCCGCTGGCGCCGGAACGTTTCGCGTAATCGAGGAAATCCGCGAGATTTTTGGCGCCGTGCTGTGCGCCTTCGATGCTCGCGTGAAAGATGGGTTTCGCCATAATTGCGGCGGAGGATGGCGGACGGGCTGACGTGAAGGCAAATCGAAACCATCACGCGACGGTTAACCCGTGCCCGCGGGAAAAGGCAGATTTTAGGTCGCGCGGTCGCGGAGCGCTTTTTCAGCGGTTTCCAGCCACCCCCCGTCCGGCAGCGCATAGGGCCGGAACGTCTCGAGATGACCTTCCTGCTCGTTGTAAAACAGCGCGCGGTGCAGCCCGAGAGTGCTGGCTTTCGGATCATCGCAGAGACTCGATGAATCGTTCGCGCTCATCTGGAAGAGCACGCGCATTTCGAATTCGCTCAGCAGCTTGCGGCCGAGAAAACGGTTCACGTTGTTAAACGTGTCGAGCGTTGCGATGACATGAATGCCGTGCGCCGGTCCCTCCGTGATCAACTTCTGCAATTGGCTGGAAGGACTCGGGCCGTCATCGCCGCTGCTGCTGAAAGCGAACTCGTCATCCTGCTTCAGCTTCTTCAGGTTCTGGAGTCCGTGGAGGAACAGGAACGTCGGAACAGCAGATGCATTTTCGTCGCTGCTCCGTGCCTGAAGATCGTCCACCAGCGAGTTGAAAATCTCCGGGACGTCGCCGGGCTTCGCGACCGTGACACCTTGTGGAATCGCTTGGGCGACCCGTTCCACGAACGCGCGCTCTGATGTTCCCGGTGCCGTGCTCTCGAACAGGATGAACTTCGCCGCGCGTGTCTCGCTAGTGGGGCGGGCGTCCTCGGCTGGTGTCTTCGAAGAAAACTGCGCCGCCAACGCGATCAACGAAGCGCTCAGCATCGCGATCACCGCTTCCTCCCGCTGCCCAACGATCAACAAATTGTTGCCGCTGCGATTCTGGAACACAGCTTCGGTCGGCCCTTTGATCGAGTTCGGCGCGCCGAGCCAGATCAGTGCAACCCCTGAACGCTGTGCTCCCTTCGTGATGACTTGTTGCAGCAACGAATTATCCCGCACATCTGCCGGCGCATTGCCTTCGAACACGATCGGCGTCGCGAACTTTCCGTTCCCCTGGTCAGCGACGGCGCGCACGCGTTCGAGCTGCGCATCGCGCTCCACATCGCTGATCCACACCGCCTGGAACGGACTGTTGCCCTCGCTCGCGCCCGCCATGTCGTTGTAAATCCCTTCGCCCGGACGCGTCAGCAAACGCGGCGCGGCGTTGTTCTCATCCATGATCAGATACGCGTCCGCCTCGTTGGTTTGAAGCGCGATGCGGATCACCATCTGGCCAATCGTCGTGCGCGCGAGCGTGTAAGCGCCGCCGAGCGTTTGCGAACCGAGGATGCAATGAATGCCGAACGCGCGGCCCTGTCGCACGATGCGATCGAGCAATAAATTCGCCGACTGCGCGATGCGATCGTCCTCCACGAAAAACTCCTGAAACTCGTCGATCAGCAGCAACGTGCGTGGCAGTGGTTCGGTCGCCGTCTGCGAAGCCGCGGTCGCACGCTTGTAGCCGGCGACATCCTGCACGCCGAGCTTGCGGAACAACTCGCCGCGGCGCTTCAACTCTTCATCCAGGCGCTGCAAAACGCTCAGCCCGAACTCACGATCGCTCTCGATCGCCACCACTTTGGCGTGTGGCAAACGATGCGTGGCGTAGCTCTTGAACTCGACGCCTTTCTTGAAATCGACGAGATAAAACTCCACCTGCTCCGGACTGCACCAGAGCGCGAGGTTCGTGATGATGACGTGAAAGAGAGTCGATTTGCCGGAGCCGGTTTTGCCCGCGACAAGCGCGTGTTGCCGCGTGCCCTTTCCGATCGCGAGATATTGCAGCTTCGTCGCGCCAGAACGGCCGATTGGCACGCGAAGCTCGTCCGTGGTTTCAAGCGACCACACCTGATGCTGCGCGGGAGCAACTTGAGCGAAGGGAACCTCCACGCGATTTGACCCGCGACTGGATTCACCCACTTTCTGCAAAAATTCCGTCGCGAACTCCGGCGCAGGAGGGGCGTCAGGGATCACCTTGGTTCCGGCGAGAAACGGATGCGCCAAAACAAAATGTTCACCCGCCAT
>DATHEW010000277.1:0-3204 GCA_035318425.1 Candidatus Acidiferrum sp.
CCACGCTGCACGCTGGACACGGCGAAGTGTTCCGCGCGGTCCACAACTTCGATTGGCTCACCTTCGGCAATACCACGCTGAAGCTCGGCTGGATGCTCGATCCGCTCACGGCCGTGATGCTCTTGATGGTCACGTTCGTGAGCCTGCTGATTTTCATCTACAGCATCGGCTACATGGCGCACGACGAGAACTTCACGCGTTTCTTCTGTTTTCTCGCGCTGTTCGCCGCGGCAATGCTTGGCATCATCATCGCGAACAGCCTGCTGCTGCTGTTCATGTCGTGGGAACTCGTCGGCCTCGCGTCGTATCTGCTGATCGGTTTCTGGTATCAGAAACCCAGCGCGGCCGCGGCGGCGAAGAAAGCGTTCATCACCACGCGTGTTGGCGACATTGGCTTCCTGCTCGGAATGCTCTGGCTCTACTCGAACACCGGCACATTGCTTTTCTACGACAACGGCAATGGCTGCCTTGAACAATCCGCCCTCACGAAGCTCGTCACCACGGTGACGGCGGGTGGAATGGTTGTCTCGACAGCGGTGGCGCTGCTGATCTTCTGCGGTGCAATTGGAAAATCCGGCCAGGTGCCGTTGCACGTGTGGCTGCCGGACGCCATGGAAGGCCCGACACCTGTCAGCGCGCTCATTCACGCAGCGACGATGGTGGCGGCGGGGGTATTTCTGGTGGCGCGGGTTTATCCGTTGATGGATGCGGATCCCATGAATGTGGCCGGACATTCACCGGCGCTCACGGTCGTCACCTGGATCGGCGCCATCACCGCAGTCTTCGCCGCGCTCATCGCGGTCGCACAGAACGACATCAAACGCATCCTCGCTTACTCCACCGTCTCGCAACTCGGTTACATGATGATGGGTCTCGGTGTGGGTGGAGTCGCGGTTGGCATGTTCCATTTGCTCACGCACGCGTTCTTCAAGGCGCTGCTCTTCCTCGGTTCCGGCTCGGTGATCCATGGCATGCACGAGGAACAGGACATCCGCCGCATGGGCGCGCTGCGTCACGCGATGCCGATCACGTTCCTGACTTACGCCATCGGCATGATGGCGCTGTGCGGTGTGCCACTGTTCTTCTCCGGATTCTGGAGCAAGGACGAGATTCTCCACGCCGCGAGCGGGTGGTCGGTGTCCAAGGTGCCGTTCTACATGGGCCTGTTCGGTGCGGTGCTGACGGCGTTCTACATGACGCGCCAAGTTTACTACGTGTTCTTCGGCGCGGACCGCCGTAGGAGTCGAGGTAACGAGACTCATGCTTCTCATGGAAAGAGCGAGTCTCCTCACGTCGACTCCTACGAAGTACACGAAAGTCCGGCGGTGATGACCATCCCTCTCGTTATTCTCGCCGTCGCCGCCATCGTCGTCGGCTTCTTCGGAACACCCGCATGGCCGTGGCTGCACTCGTACCTCACCGGTCACGAACTGCACCTCGACTTCGGCAAGTTTGGCGGTGCCGTCGGGACGATGATCCTCTCGACCATTGTTGTCGCGATCGGTATCGGCTCCGCGTGGTTGCTTTATTCGCGAAAGGCTCCGAAGACCGCGAATGAACCCGATCCGCTCGAAGCCGCGCAGCCCTCGCTCTGGCGTCTGCTCGCGAATCGCTTCTACATCGACGAACTCTACGAAGCCACGGTCGTCCGCCTGAACGCATTTGCCGCTGTGCTGAGTGACTGGCTCGATCGCGTGATTTGGAACGGTCTCGTCGAAGTCGTGAAACTGCTTGCCGATGGATTCGCCCGCATTAGCCGCGCGATTGATCAGAACATCGTCAACGGTGGCTTCGACGAAAGCTGCGGCGGCGTGAAACGCAGCGCAGGATTGTTTTCGCGATTCCAAAACGGCCGCGTGCAGTCCTATCTGCGTGTCGTCGGTGCCGCAATGGTGATTCTCGTTCTGCTCCTGTTGTGGGGGTGCCGGTCATGAATTTCCCGCTGCTCACCTACCTGACGCTTGCGCCGCTCTTCGGCGGCATCGTGGTGTTGCTCGTCGGCAGCAACGACCGCGTCGCGCGTAAGTTCGCACTCGCCTTCAGCTTCGTGCCGCTCGCGCTCGTGGTATTGGCGTGGCGCAACTTCGATCTCGCCTCGAGTGCGCTTCAATTCACCGAACGCCATGCATGGATTCCAACTCTCGGTGCTGAATACAATCTCGGCATTGACGGCCTTGGCCTCGTGATGATCCTGCTCACGGCAGTCGTCGTTCCGTTCGCCGCGATTGCCACCACGCACATCAATAACGCCAAGCTCTACTACGCGTTGCTGCTGTTCCTGCAATCGGGGCTCTTCGGTACGTTCACCGCGCTGAACTTTTTCCACTGGTTCATCTTCTGGGAGTTGAGTCTCGTGCCCGCGTTCTTCCTGATCAAACTGTGGGGCGGACCGAAGCGTACCGCCGCTGCGTTGCAATTCTTCATCTACACCTTCGTCGGCAGCGTGTTCATGCTGCTCGCGTTCGTGGGCCTATTCATCGCGACAGGCACGTTCGACTTTGCCACGCTTTCGCAAAAAGCAGCGAACGGTGAACTGCTTGAAGGCGTGCGCCAAACCTTCACCGGCATTCCGCTCCAAGCCTCGACGTGGATGACGCTGCTCTTCATCGGCGTGTTCCTCGGCTTCGCAGTGAAGGTGCCGCTGATCCCGTTCCACACCTGGCTGCCACTTGCTTACACCGAAGCGCCGACCACGACGTCGATGGTGCTGACGGGCGTGATGTCGAAGATGGGCGTGTATGGTTTCATCCGGATTTTGATGCCGATCTTCCCCGCGCAAATGCAGGCCGCACTCACGCCGCTGCTCTGGCTCGCCGTCGCGACGATTGTTTTCTCCGCCTATGCCGCGTTCGCGCAACGCGACCTCAAGCGCATCGTGGCTTACTCGTCGATCAACCACCTTGGTTATTGCCTGCTTGGTTTGTTCGCAGTGTTGAAGTCGAGTGACATTTCTCTGCTGAACGAACGTGCCGCCGCGCTCAACGGCGTGGTGCTGCAAATGTTCAACCACGGCATCACCGCGAGCGCGCTGTTTTGTTTCGCCGGCTACCTAGAACATCGCAACCACGGCGCGCGCTCGATCGACGACTTCGGCGGCATGCGCAAAGTCGCGCCCGTGTTGTGCGGCCTCATGGGCATCACGGTTTTCTCCTCGCTCGGCCTGCCCGGCCTGAACGGCTTCGTCGGCGAGTTTTTGATCTTCAA
>DATHEW010000278.1:0-2345 GCA_035318425.1 Candidatus Acidiferrum sp.
CCGGTGTCAATTCCTTGCGCCACTCCTCGTCCTACTTCGCGACGACGGGCGACGCGCCCGCCTCGGATGGTTCATTCGTTTTCATGTTGGTAATGGTGGAAGTTAATTCGTTGTGCCGGCCGCACCCGGTCAGCACGCCAAGTAACACGGCGAAAATCACACGCCTCATCGCCGGAGGGTAAGCTCTCCAAACGAGCGCGCAAGATCATCGCGAGGCGTCGGTTCTACGGAGACGGCTTGGACTGGCGTGGTTGCCAAAGAGGACCTTCATTCCTTTGCGTTTCCTGAATGGATTACTCCGCGTTCCCCCTCACCCCAACCCTCTCCCTTGAGGAGAGGGAGCACCGTATTCCGTCACTGTAGATTGTTGAGCGTGACTGGTGACGCGGACAGACGGAGGGAAGATGTGCCTTGTCCGGAGATGCACAACCGCGACAACGCCGCTCCGCTTAACGAGTGGAGACTTGTTTCGTCGTGAGTTCAAAGCATTGCAACTCCCGGCCGTCGCGCACGTAGAGCTTGCCGTCGGCGAACGCAGGATGGCTCCACGTTTTGCCGCACACCTGCACGCGAGCCAGTTCGGTATATTTTTGTGGATTGGCCGCCAGCAGCACGAGCTGGCCATCGTAGGTGAGCACGAGCAGATTTTTCCCAACCACGATTGTGGATGCGTAATCCGTCTGGTCCTTGCCGATGCCGAAGCCGCTCTGCGTCCATTTCACCGCGCCGTTCTGCGCGTCAACGCACACATAGTCCTTCGCGCGGATTGGGCCATAGTTGTAAAGATGTCCATCGACCAACACCGCGCTTGCGAGATTGATCATCAACGGCTTGTCCGCCCAAAGCTGCGTGGCGGCGAAGGCGTCGCCTTCCTTCGTAATCTTCGTACAGACGAGGCCGATGGTTTGTGAGTTTACCGTGACGGTGTCGCCGTGGATGACTGGAGTGGACGCGTGGCGCTTGGCTCCGGTGCGGAACGGAACGCGCCACAGTTGCTTTCCATTCTTCAAATCCATTCCCACCAGCGCTTCGGCTGTGAAGGCCACGAGTTGCTTCGTTCCGGCAAGTGTCGCAACAATGAACGACGAGTAAGCCGCTTCGTCATCCAGCGCTTTCCAAATCTCTTTGCCCGTCAACTTGTCCATGCAAACGATGCTCGCGCCTTTCGCTCCCACGGGAATGTAGATGGAATCCCCGTCGATCACGCCGGAGCCGGTGTTACCACGGCGAGCGGCAGTGCCTTCGCCGGCTTTGGAACCGAGAAACGCGATGCCGTAATCCTTGAATGCGAACCCCCAACGAGCTTTCCCATCCGCAACGTTGAAGCAGCGGAACTCGCCATTCATGGATTGGTAGTAAACACGATCGCCATCCACGAAAGGCGTGCTTCGCGGACCACTGCCCCATTCGTCACCGGCTGCATCGGTGATGGATGCCTGCCAATTCTCCTTCGCACTCGCGGCGTCAATGCGGTGCAGGATTTCCTTCTCGCCCTGTTGGTCTGCGTAGAATAGCGAGCCGTCCGCGACGACCGGCGCGGAAAAACCAGCGCCCACGGGAAGTCTCCAGAGCGGCTTCAGATCTTTCGGCAAAGAGTTGATCGTCGCCGCACCGGTCGCGTGTCCATCGCGGTTCGGCCCGCGCCATTGCGGCCAGTCACCCGCCGGTGCAATTGAAGTCGAGAGAACCATCGCGGCAAGCGCGAGGCACGAACGGTTCAGAATTGGGACGTGCATGTGATGAGTTGGATTGAAGGCGAACTGGTCGGTTTGTTCTTCACCACTCACCGTCACACAACGCTGAAGTGATGTTGCGCGCCAGGTCTTCGGTGATCAACGGCAGAGCCTGGCGTTCGGCGCTGGAGAGATCGCTGCCCACCCGCACATCAGTGCGGCCCCGAAACTCACGGTTCACAATCGTTTTACCGGTGACGCGATCCACGGCATTCACGTGCGCGAATAATGCCACGCGATAGTCGCGCACCGCCAGCGTGTCCCTCGCTTCAAACGTGAGCCCCTGCCGATCGTAGCGCGTGATGGTCGTGGTCACGAGCACGTCACCGTCGCCCTTGGTATTCAGGCGATACGTGCCATCGCGCTGAATCTGCCGTCGCAGCGCCTGTGACAATGATTCTCCCACTCGCGGCTCGTACGTGGAATTCAGCGGCGGAAGGAATTGGATCGATCGCGAGCCGGCTTCCATGCCGTTGGTCGGACCGACCTTGTAGCCAAGGCAGCCGGTGAAGAGCAGCGGCAGAGCGAGGAAAATGATCGCGCGACGCATGGCCGTTACTCCGCAGGAGGATTGCGCTTCTTGATCGTATCGATGCGAATGCGCGCAGCATC
>DATHEW010000279.1:0-12437 GCA_035318425.1 Candidatus Acidiferrum sp.
GAAGAAATTCACAGAACTTGGCAAAGGTCATCGTGATGCTGTCGTGTTTCGAGAAAGTGAGGGTGTAGTACGGAATGAGAAGTCCACGAAGCACCAGCCGCGGAACGGCTTTTCCCCGAACGCTTTTCCCCTTGTAGTCTCGGATGAAAAGACCGTAACGAATCATGCCACGGTAGTACTCCTTCACGTCGTCAGGCAAATCCTACCGCGCGGACGTGTTCTTGCCCGTTCGAGGCGACGGAATGCTCACGCACCACGGAGTTGTTGAACTTCACCGGAGTTGAATTGCACAAACATTTCCAACCTGTACGACTACCGCGAATAACATGAACGCCATCCGTGTCCTCGTCTTCAAAGGGTTCGCGCGGTTCTGGCGCAACAAGACCGCAGTCGCGCTGACGTTCATCGTGCCCATCGCGATGATCTACATTTTCGGCGAGGTCTTCGGCATCCGGCGCAAGGCTTCCGGCCCCAGCGGCATCCCGCTCGCGGTGGTGAGCGAGAGTTCGAATCCCGCCACGCAAAAACTCATCGACGTGCTGAAAGGCGAAAAGGCCTTCCGTGTCATCACGACGTTCAACAACCCCGACAAAACCACGCGGCCACTCGTCGAAACCGATTTGAAGCTACTGATTGAGAATGGCGCCTTTCGTTTCGCCGTCGTCCTGCCGAAAGGGAACGGGTCCAACGGCGGCTTTGGAGTTCATCTGAAAGTCTTCTCGAATCCCCTCAATGAGATCGAAGCGCAGACCGTGAACGGGTTGTTGCAGAAGGCGATTTTCTCTCATGTGCCCGAATTGCTCGGCCAATCTTTGCAGGCGAACGCGAGGCAATTGATCGGCGAGCGACGCATCGAAGCGTTCAATGACCGGCTCGCCGACGCCATTGCGTCAGCTTTCGGCGGCGACAAAGATCAAATTCGAGCAGCGATCACCAACGGCAACTTTGGTTTCTCCGGTCTGGCCACCAACGCCGCCGACAACTTTTTCTCGCGCATCATCAGCATCGAAACCGTGCAGGTCGTGGGCAACAACGTGAAAAATCCGGGCGCCACGCGTGTCGTCGGCGGTTGGGCGGTCATGTTCCTCATGTTCGCGCTCAACGGGACGGCCTCGTCGCTCTTCGAGGAAAAAAAGAGCGGCATGTTGCAGCGCCTGCTCGCGGCGCCGGTGACGCGGGCGGACATCCTGTGGAGCCGTTTCATCTTCGGCATCATGCTCGGGCTGGTGCAACTCGTCGCGGTCTTCTCCGTCGGCAGCCTGCTCTACGGCATTGATGTCCTCGGCCATTTTGGAAACCTCGTCGTCGTTTGTGTCGCAACCGCGGCGGCCTGCACGGCGTTTGGCATGTTGATCGCCTCGGTATCCTCGTCACCCGAAGTGGCGCAGGGACTGGCCATGTTTCTGGTTCTCACCATGAGCGCGTGCGGCGGCGCGTGGTTTCCGATCAGCTTCATGCCGGAGTTCATGCAACAACTCGCCAGATTCACGCTCACCTACTGGGCGATGGAGGGCTTTGCCCAGGTGTTGTGGGCCGGGAATAGCTTTCTGCAAATCCTGCCCACCGTCGGGGTTTTGCTCGCGATTACGATCGGAGTCATGGCAATCGCCATCTGGCGATTCAACCGGGGGCGGCTTTTTGATTGAGAGGAAGCCAATCAAGCATGGTGATTAGGTTACGCTCACACTCCATGAAGGGAAACGGCCCTCGAAGCTCCTCGGGAAGGTTCGCGCCGGAATCAGCCAACCCATTGACCGCGTGACGAATTTTCTTCCGCGCGCGCACGTCGAGTAGCTACCTTTGTCACTCACTTTTCAGCTTATGAAGTCCAAGATTCTCTGTGCTCTCGTTTTGTTCCTGTGCGCCTCTCTGTTCGCCGCTGATGCGCCACTGCGCGTCTTTCTGCGCGTGGGCAAGAAGACGCATGGCCCCGCCGGCAATGGACAGCATGACGGCCCGACGTTCCTCAAGGATTGGACCAAGCTACTGACGGAACGCGGTGCGGTGGTGAATGGGCGTATCGATTTCCCGACCGGCGAGGAGTTGGAGAAGACCGACGTGCTCGTGCTCTACACTGAGGAAGGCGGCAGGATCAAAGCGGAAGATCGCGCGAATCTGGACAAGTTTCTCAAGCGCGGCGGCGGCATCGTGGCGATTCACGATTCCGTGTGCGGCAACGACGCGCAGTGGTGGAAGACGATCATCGGCGGCGCGTGGGAGCACGGTCATTCCAAGTGGCTCGAACGTGACGTACCCATTTACTACGTGGACAGCGTCAATCCGATCACGCGCGACTGTTCGAACTTCGAATTCGACGACGAGATTTATTACGACCTGCACATGATGCCGGAGGCGAAAATCCTCGCCGGCTCATGGACACCCGATCCGCGCAACGGCAGGTCAGGTCGCCCCGGCCAGCACATCTACGATGTCTCGCCGCAAATGTGGACTTACGAGAAGGACCAGTACCGCGCGTTCGTTTCCATTCCCGGACATCACCTGCGCTCATTCGAGCTGGAACATTTTCGCGCGGTGATCCTGCGCGGCATCGCTTGGTCGGGAAAGCGCGAGGTCGATTCACTTTGCTCAAAGGCTGAGTTGGCGTCGTTGCGTTATCCGGAAGGCGGACCGTCGTCGCCCGCGAACTCGTTGAAGAAATTGGAACTGCATCCTGAGTTCAATATCTCTGTCGCGGCGTCTGAACCGTTGATCAACAAAGCGATTGCCATCGATTGGGACGCTGCCGGCCGCATGTGGGTCGCGGAAACCCCGGAGTATCCGAATGGCCGCCGCGGCATCCGTAACGACCAGGCCAACGTCGCGTGGAAAGATGGCGGTGGTTTATTCCGTGAGCCCGGGAAGCAGGATCGCCCGGCGAAAGACCGCATCAGCATGCTCATCGACAGCGATGGCGACGGCATAGCGGACAAGAAGGAGATTTTCTACGAAGGTCTCGAACTCGTCACCGGATTCGTCTTCTACAAAGATGGTGTGATCGTCTCGCAAGCGCCGGACATTCTTTGGCTGCGCGACGTCGATGGTGATGGCAAGGCCGAGAAGGTGGAAAAAATTTACGGCGGCCTCGGCACCCAGGACACGCATGCGGTGATCAACAATTTGCGTTGGGGCATGGATGGTTGGGTGTATGCCACGCACGGTTACAGCGCGGGCAGTGTCACGAGCGCGGACGGCAAAGACTTCGGCCGCATCGGATCGGGCGTGGTGCGTTTCAAGCCGGATGGCAGCGCGTTCGAGCAATACAGTTCCAAGGGCGGCAACACGTGGGGACTCGACATCACGGCGGACAACGAAGTGATGTTTACGCAACCGACGAGCGACGATTTGTTGAACCACGTCGTGCTTCCGGAGAACGCGTTGGCGCGCGGGCGCGTCGGCAATACGCCGAGCTACAAGGCGGTGATCAACCATCGGCCAGTGCATCCGCTCATCAAGTTCGAGAACCTCGCTTACGTGCAGATCGATCTCGTGGGTTTGTTCACCGCGGCGGCAGGCGCGGCAATTTACGAACACGGCTCGTGGCCCACGCAATGGAACCGAAGCTACTTCACGACCGAACCGACAGTGAACCTGGTTCATCACGAAATCGTGAAGCCGAGCGGTGTGACGTTCACGGCGGACAAGACGCGCGAAGAGGAATTCATCGGCGGACGCGACAAATGGTTTCGTCCCATCGAGACGCGCATCGGACCGGATGGCGCGCTCTACGTTTTAGATTTCTACAACCAGGCCGTCATTCACAACGACACGCGCGGCCCCAAACACAACGGCGTCAACGCCGCGGTGCGCCCGGATCGTGATCATTATTTCGGCCGCGTGCTGCGCATTGATCACAAGCAGGCGAAGAAGATCGCCGTTCCGAATCTCGCCAAGGTCATCGGCGCGGAGGTCGTGAAGGCGCTCGATCATCCGAATCGCGCGGTGCGATTCACGGCGCAACGGCTGATCGTGGAACGTCGCGATCAGACGGCCATCGGTTTGATGAAACAACTTCCGCCGAACAGCGCACCTGCGACGCGCATTCATCGGCTCTGGGCGTTGCAGCAGTTGAACGAGTTGCCGCCGTTCGTGTTGGCCGGCGCGATCAATGACCCGAGCGCGGCGGTGCGGAAGAACGCTTTGCGGATCGCCGCGCTTCAGGGCGAGGCGCCAACTCAGCTCAAGTCGGGAATCATCGGTCGGCTGAATGACAGTGATCCTCGGGCGCGTCTCGAAGCGGTGAACGCGCTCGCTTCGTTCACCGTGGATAAGGCGACGTGCGATGCGCTCGTGGCTGCCTACGTGACTTTCAATGATCCCTGGCTGGAGTCGGCGGCGGTCGGTGTTTTGATGAAGAATCCGGCGGAAGCATTGGCGTCAGCGCTGAATCAATCTGCACCGGAAAAATACAGCGCGCTCGCGTCGTTGCTCGTGGGAGCGATTGCGCAAAAAGGAGATGCAGACACCGCGGCGTCGTTGGTGATCGCGACGGCGAAAGCGCCGGCGAGCGCCGATGCGTTGAAGGCAACCATCTTCGAAACGCTGTCCCGAGATTTCAAGGCGGACGCCGCGCCGAAGGTTACTGATGCTCTTCGCGAAGCGTTCCGCGCTGCGTTGCAGTCCAAAGCTTCCGCTGCCGCGGCGCTGCCTCTGGTCGCGCGTTGGGATAAGGAAAACGCGCTGGCCAATGAATCGAAGTCGGCCGTTCAATCGTTCCTCGCGAAATTGGGCGAAGGAGTTCCTGACTCCGAGCGCGCTGCTGCCGCAACAAGCCTCTTGGGCGCGCGTCGGCTGGATGCCCAGATCGTTCCCGCCGTCACGAAGCTGCTGGGTTCCAGCGCGTCGGTGACGGTGCAAACGAATGTGGTGCAGGCGCTGGGTGCAATCCCAGACGCGAACATTGGCAAAGAATTGGTCGGTGCGTTCCCGCGCGTTTCGGGGCCGGTGCGCGAAGCGACGTTCAACCAGATCGCGCGGCGCGCGGATTGGAGTTCGGCTTTAGTCGATGCGCTGAAAGGCGGTCAGGTGAGTTTGCTGCAACTCGGGCCACCCGCGGTTCATCGATTGCGCACGCATCCGGATGCGCAAGTGGCGTTGAAGGCACGCACGGTTATCGAAGACCTGCGAGGGCCGGAGGCGAAGGAAAAGAATGCGCTGATCGCGAAGTTCACGCCTGAAGTTGAAAAGCCTGGCAACGCCGTCAAGGGCAAGGTGCTGTTCGAACAGAACTGTTCTGTCTGTCACATGTTCAACGGGCAGGGAAAACCCGTCGGCCCCGACCTCACTGGCATGGGCGCGCATGGGCCCGGCGAATTGCTGTCCGCGATTCTCGATCCGAATCGCGAGGTCGACCCGAGCTACGTCGCGTGGAACATCGAGACGAAGGATGACGAAAGCTACGACGGCGTAATCATCGCGGAGAACCGCAGCGCGATCACGCTGCGCAACGCCGCCGGCGAAATGCAGATTCGCACTGCGAACATCCTGAGCCGCAAGAATACGGGCCGCTCATTGATGCCGGAAGGTTTTGAAACGTTGGGTGCGGAACCATTGCGCGACCTTCTGACTTACTTCGCGGGCGGTGAGCAGAAGTATCGCATCATCGATCTGCGTCCGGCATTCACGGCGGACAGCACGCGCGGACTTTTCTACTCGCAAGAGGCGAGGAACGATTCCCTGTTGTTTCGCAAGTTCGGCCTGGTGAAGGCGGACGATGTTCCATTCGAGATCATTCATCCCAGCAAGACGAGCAGCGGTCACAACCTGACGGTGCTCAAAGGCGGGCAAGGCTTTGCGAAGACGCTGCCGCAAAAAGCGGAGATCGCGAACCTGAACATCAAGGCGAGCCGGCTGCATTTCCTGGGCGGCGTGGCCGGCTGGGGATGGCCTTTTGGCCCGGAAAACTTGAAAGGACAACCGGTCGCGAAGGTCGTGGTTTCTTACGCGAACGGACAGACGGAGGAGTTCGTCCTGAAGAACGGCGTCGAGATCGCTGACTATGCGACGCGCGACAATGTGCCGGGATCGAAAGCCGCCGACGGCCTCGTGTCACGCGGACAAGTGCGCACCTTCACCCGCGAGCTCAGCGGGAAGGCGGCGATCCAGAAAATCACGCTTGAAAGTTTCAACAATACCATCTCTCCGGTGTTCGTCGGTATCACGGCAGAAACCGGCGAGCCTTCCGGCAAGGTGGCGGATGCGAGTGGCAACATCGTGCCTGGCGCCACCGCGAAAATTCCTGCGCCTCCCGCGAAGGCGGACGGTCCTCGCGTGCTGCTCGTGGGCGGTGGTTCGTCGCATGATTTCGACAAGTGGTTCGACAAAGCGGATCGCGCCACGCTGGCGGACATCAAGCCGGGATGGATCGATTACACCGACAACGTGAACGCGGTGAACTCGGCGTTGCTCGCGAACGTGGACGTGCTCGTCTGGAGCGCGAACCAGCCGATCTCGGACGAGACGGGTAAGGCCTTGCACGCTTACGCGAATGCAGGCAAAGCGATCGTGCTGTCGCATCCGGGCATTTGGTACAACTGGAAAAACTTCACCGCATGGAACAAGGAGATCGTCGGTGGCGGCTCGCGCGGACACGACAGGTTCGGCGAGTTCGAGGTGAAGGTGACCGACGCGCAGCATCCCGTCATGGCGGGCGTGCCTGAGCAGTTCAATATCACCGACGAGCTTTACTATTTCCTTCCGGACACCAACGGCACACCGGTCCAGGTTCTTGCCCAGGCGACGAGTCCGGGCAGCGGCAAGACGTTTCCGCAAGTCTGGATCGTGAAACATCCGAAGGCACGCATCGTCGCCATCACGCTCGGCCACGATGCGAAGTCACACGACTTGCCTGCCTACAAGACGTTGCTGAAGAATGCGGTGACCTGGGCGGCGGGGAAGTAGCAAGTCACTCCGATCGCACATCCACCAGTGGTGGCGTACGCCCTCCCGGGTGTGCGCCTTATTCCGCGTGAAGGCGTCCGGCGTCTTGCGACGATTGCATTGTCGGATTTTCCGTTTGGCGGGTGCTACAAGACAAAGACATGGCGGAGAATTTCAACTTGCTGAAGAAATTCGCGGAGAGTGGGGACGAGAGCGCGTTTCGCGACATCGTCACACGCCACGTCGATCTCGTCTATTCGACTGCGCTGCGGCTTGTCAACGGCGACACACATCTGGCCGAGGATATAACGCAAAAGGTGTTCGCAGATCTCGCGCGGAAGGCCCGCTCACTTTCACGAAACGTCGTGCTTCCCGGTTGGCTGTATGAAGCGGCGCGCTTCACTGCTGCAAACACTGTGCGTGGCGAACAGCGACGGAAGGCGCGCGAACATGAGGCGATGGCTATGCAACATCTTGCATCCGAATCCTTGTCTGATTGGGAAGCTGTCGCATCCCATTTGGACGCCGCCATGGCTGAACTGAATGCCTTCGATCGCAACGCGTTACTGCTCCGCTATTTTCAGAATCAGGATTTTCGATCAATCGGTCGTGCCCTGGGAGTGAGTGATGATTCTGCGCAAAAGCGCGTGAGCCGGGCCGTCGAGCGTTTGCGCGAATACCTCCTCAAACGCGATGTGACGGTTGCATCGAGCATGCTGGCGCTTCTGATTACCACCCATTCGGTACAAGCAGCACCCGCAAATCTGGCGACATCACTGATCGTTGCGGCCGCAAAACAATCCGTGGCGGGATCAGCAATGGTGAAAGGAACTGTGAAATCATTTGCTTGGACCAAAGCGAAAGCTGCTGTCGTGGCGGGGGTTATTATTTTGTTTGCCGTCGGTGCGGTAACAATTCGATCCAGATACTCGGCACTTTCCGAGAACCGCCATCGGCTCCCTATCGGAAACGGCACAGCAAAGATCACCATGGGCGGCGGACATGGAGTTATCCTCGCATCCGATGGCAGCCTTTGGTCGTGGGGTGAAAATTATCTCGGCTGGCCCGTGTTGGGATTGGGAAATCCGAAAAACCAGGCCGAGCTTCGACGGATCGGCGATGACAATGACTGGATCGATGTTTCCACCTCATTCACACATTGCCTGGCGCTGAAATCAGATGGCACGATTTGGGGCTGGGGCGAGAATCTGCACGGTGAATTGGGCTTGGGAACAAGTGGTCGAAGAGATTCGGAACGAAGCATTCCCGTCCTCAGCGTTCCGGGAAGCAACTGGAATCAAGTGGCCGCCGGCGGCTCACACAGTCTCGCCTTACAAAAAGATGGAACGCTTTGGGCGTGGGGAAATAACTGGGCGGGACAGCTTGGCATTGGCGCGTCCACCAGGGAGATGCTGCAAGTAACCCAAGTGAGCACGAGCACGAACTGGATCAAGTCTGGGCTTCTGGCGTGCAATCAGTGGGTCTGCAATCCGACGGCAGTCTTTGGTTTTGGGGTTCTCTCACGGGATCAGCGAATGACACGAATCGAATGTATGCTCCGACGCGTGTCTCTGCGGATAGCGACTGGGCAGAGGTTGGATTCGGCTACTTTGTCATCTTCGCGATTAAAACAAATGGCACACTCTGGGCCTGGGGACGTAACGCGGGCATCTACACGGGTGCGCCGATACAAGAGTTGAATCCTGCGCCCGGGCGAGTCGGGGCGGACATTGGTTGGAAGTCGTGCTCCGAATCAGAATACTTTTACCAGGTATTGCAGAAGAAGGATGGTTCTCTTTGGGGGCTGGATGTCTCCGATTACGCGTCCGCCGGCAAAAGCAATTACACACCGGTTACGTTCCGGCCAATTCCTCTCCAGAAAGATGTCGTCGCCATCGGCGCCACCGGGCGGAGCATCATGGGCGTGGCGCTGACAAAGGAGGGAGAAGTTTGGACATGGGGCAAGGTCCTCGGCAAATACGCCGGCGCTTACCCGGCTTTGCAAACTGGAGCAGAGGCTCTCGGGTGGAAGACGACTTTATTTAAAGGCAAGCCTGTCGTCCGCAAAGCCCCTTGGCTACTGCCTCACACGGAGTAACGGATCTATTCTGGCAACAGTGTATTGATGGTCAGGGCAGATGTGTCCAAACCACGGTGGGAACTCGTCACGCTACGCCTTCGACGCTCAAATGTTCTCGCACCTTTCCCGCCAGCACGTCGATGTTCGTGGTGATAGAATCCAGGTGCTTGCCTGCCAGCCGCTCGATTCGAATTTGCGGCACAATGCTTTGCCATCGGCGCTCAAGGAACGGTGTAAGAACACGTTGCTCATCCGTCACGAACATGCTGATGGAACCCGAGTAGAGCGGTGGCGTGTAGCCCGAGAGAATCCAGTGGAAGCCCGCGAGGATACGCTGCTCGTCATCGTGGAACAGATCGGGCGTGCCTTCGTCCACGACCGCGGCCGACGCAGAGTTGGCCGGTTGATGGCGGTGCAGCAGCTTACGCGTGGCGCGCGCCGCGAACCGCGCTTTGTCGCGCAGCGGAGCGTTCCATTCCTCGCGCAGACGAAAGAGCACTTTGTGGCCGCGGGCGAAGAGCGCGAGTTTCTGTTCATCGCTGTAGCCGCGCCGGATGCCGAGCTTCTGCACCATGTTGTAATGGCTGCGCAATAGACGGCTCGGCAACTGCGGGTCGATCAACAAAAGCCCGGGCACCTGTTCTCCGTCAGCGGCCAATCGCACCGCCATCTCATACGCCACCAGCGCGCCGATGCAGAATCCCCCGAGCACATACGGTCCATGCGGTCGATGCGCGCGCAGATCGCGCAGATGAAGATCCGTCATCTCTTCCACGCTCGTGAGCGTCGCGTTCTGCATCGGCGAAGGTGGAAGCACGTAGAACGGATGTTCGTTGCCCAAAAGCTTCGCGAGATCGCGCGCGTAGAAGCCGCCGCCGATGATGTCGCCGTGCAGGAAATAAACCGGCGCGCCCGATCCTTCGCTTTGCAGCTCGATGACGGGGCTCGCCGAGCTTTCCTTCGATTGCAGGATCAACTCCGACAGGTGCGCGATCGTGGCGTCATGAAAGAGCTCGGTCATGGGAAGCTTCTTACCGGTGAGTTCCTCGACGCGATCCATCATCCGCACGGCGAGCAGCGAGTGGCCGCCGAGTTCAAAAAAGTTATCACGGATACCGATCGGACGGACGCTCAGCAACTCCTCCCAAATCTGGACGAGCTGAAGTTGTATTGGCAGCCACGGAGTTTCGCCAGTTGCGGCGGGAGCGGCCGTGGTTTGTGTTTCGTCAGGAGCGGGCAGGGCACGGCGGTCCACTTTGCCACTGGGCGTTAACGGCAATTTGTCCAGGAACACAAACGCACCAGGCACCATGTAGTCAGGCAAGTGTTGCTTCAGTTCGTGGCGAATGATTTGCGCCTGTAACGTCACTTCAGTTTCGGGAACCACATAGGCGACGAGTTGTTTGCTGCCCGCGCGATCGCGCGCCACGACCACACATTCGCGAACGTTAGAAATCCGACTCAGCGCGCTTTCGACTTCACCCAACTCGACGCGATAACCGCGAATCTTCACCTGATGATCGATGCGGCCGAGGAATTCGATTTGCCCATCGGGCAGATAACGCGCGAGATCGCCGGTGCGATACAGGCGTCCGCCAGTCTCGAAAGGACTTTCGATGAATCGTTCCGCAGTGACATCTGGCCGCTCGAAATACCCGCGAGCGAGAGCGGTGCCTCCGATGTGAAGTTCGCCGGGAATCCCCATCGGCGTGGGCGCGAGATGTTTGTCGAGCAGGTAAATCGTCGTGTTCTGAATCGGCCGGCCGATCGATGGCAACGCCGGCCAATCCTGCGGGTCGCCTTCGAGCGTCAGCGCTGTCACGACATGCGTCTCGGACGGACCGTAATGATTGTGCAACGCCGCTTCAGGATGACGCGTAAACAGCTCTCGCAGCTTAGGCGTGATCTGAAGTTGTTCTCCCGCGGTGATCACTTCGCGCAACTCGCTCGCGATCGTGCCTTCGTTGGCGGCGGCCTCCGCGAGTTGTTGCAACGCGACAAACGGCAGGAAAATGCGCACCACGTTTTCGCGTGCGATGAAATTCCAGAGGTCGCGCGGGCTGAGCCGAAGCTCCGCATCGATCAGCACGAGCGTGCCGCCCGAAGCCCACGTGGAGAACAATTCCTGAAACGACACGTCGAAGCTCAGTGAGGTGAACTGCAGCGTGCGAGTTCCGACTGCGACGGACGAATTCTTGTTCTGCCAATCGATGAGATTCGTCAGCGCGCGATGAATCATCGCCACGCCCTTGGGCTTCCCCGTCGAGCCAGAGGTGTAGATCAGATACGCGAGATTTTCCGGCGTCGTGAGCGAGGATGGGTTCGCCGTCTCACCATGTGTTTGCGCGAACCAGTTCTCGTTCAGATCAATAACGTGCGCGGGCAGCGTCGCAAAAACTCCATGAAGCTTCGGTTGCGTGAGCAGGATGAGAGCCCGAGCGTCAGCGAGCATGAACTGCAATCGCTCGTGCGGGTAGGAAGGATCGAGGGGCAGATAAGCGGCTCCGCTTTTTAAAACGGCGATTACGGCGAGCACCGCCTCGATTGACCGTTCCATGCAGATGCCGACGACGCAGTCCGGCCCGGCGCCTTGGTCGCGGAGTTGATCCGCGAGCAGGTTGGCGCGCGCATTCATCTCGCGATAGCTCAGCGCACGGTTCCCGAACAAGAGCGCGGTCGCATCTGGAGTGCGTTCGACCTGTGCCTCGACGAGTTGATGCACGCAGAGACTGTCCGGGTATTCGGCGAGCGTGTTGTTCCAGTCGATGACGAGTTGATCGCGCTCTTCCGCCGTGACCATCGGCAACGCGGATAACGGCTGCTCCGGCGCACCGACAAGAGCTGCAAGCAGTGTGCTCCAATGCCCGAGCATCAAACTGATTGCGTCGGCTGAAAACACCCGAGTGCTGAACGCCGCACGCAGCAGCGTCTGGAAACCACACTCAACAGCGACCACAAGCGAATATTTATTTTCCGTGGCGACAGCGGCGTCGCGTGTGATCGAGAGAGGCTCGAACATTTCGTTGCCGATGCTCAACACGGATTCGAACAGCGGTGAGTTCTCCGGAATTCCTGCCGCTACGCGAATGTGCGGCAGCGAAATGAATTCGTAGGGAGCAGCCTCCCGAGTCTGGTCGGCCAGTGCGCGGAACCAGGAACGTACCGTGGCATCATCTCGAAACGTTGCGGTTGCAGGAACAATGTGCGGCACCAATTCATCAGGACGATCCTCGTGTTCGACGCAGCTTTTGATGAGCCCGAACACCACGCGCTCTTCAGCCGAGTAGCGTTGCAACAGCAGCGCCCACGACCCAAGAAAGACGGTGTGAAATGGCACGCCGAATTCATCAGCACAACGCCGCAATGCCTCCGTCGTTTGCTCGGGAACGATGTGCGTGAGTTCCGCGCTGCCTTCCGCCTTTTGTTCTGGCGGTATCGTGACGGTGAGTGGCGTGGCGCCTGTCCAGCCGGCGAGTTTGCG
>DATHEW010000280.1:0-4442 GCA_035318425.1 Candidatus Acidiferrum sp.
TTGTGCGTTGCCGGTGCGCAAGGCCTCGGGAAGGTCGTTCCAGAATTTGAAGAGCCGCGCGTTGAGCATCACGAGAATGCCGCCGATGTAGCGCGGGCTGTGCTGGTCGAGGTACAGCGCGCCTTCGGGTGTGTTGAAATATTTCGATTGCGGCCCATCGCCCTCACGCCCGAGGAACTTCATGGCCACCAGTGCATCGAAGAAATCTGCGATGGCGCGCGGATGCAATTTCAATTCCGCACCCAGTTCCACACCGGTGAGCCGACGGTTGCCGAGCGTCGTGAACAGGCCGAATTCCACGGCGGTGAGAAGGACTTTGGAACTCCAGAAACTAAATGCGGTTTGAAGAATGGAGTCGGGTCTGGTGAGCTGTGCGTTCATCGGGCGGTGACCTTAGCCGCGACGGTCGTTTCTACAAGTCCGCCGTCCTTCCCAACCACGCCCGCGGGGTTTTCACACCGGCGCCTTGAGGTGACTGCCGTTGCGCGAGGGACCGCTGAACCGCAGTCGGGTCGGCTGCGCTCCTCCCCGGAAATTCAACTGACTCGCGTCGCGAACCAACCAGCCATCAACTCATCACTCGCGCCGGCATCGTCACACCTGCGGCGGTAGCGCGGGAGAGGAGCGCGTCCAGGTTATCGAGACAGAAGCGCGACCACGTTTCGCAGGTAGAAAGGTCTTTCGTCGCCTCAGCGATGGAAACGAACTCGGGCGCGACAATGCCGCTGCGGCGACCGACAATTTCCTCAGTCGCAACGTGCATCACGTGAACGACTCCGAAATGAACAAAGCCCACTTCGGTGCTGTCATCGTTGATGACGGCGACGGCGGCTTCGTTCGCGGCGTCGATGTCCACTTCCTCCTTCAACTCGCGGCGCATGCCGTCCTGATAGCCGCGCTGCGTTGAGAAAAGATTGTCGTCTTCGTCCGCTATGTGCCCGCCGATGCCGACGGAGAAGAGCCCGTGCAAGCGCGTTTCCTGGCCGCCTTTGCCACGGCGGTAACGCAGAATGCGATCGCCACAAAGAATCAGCACATACGGGATGAGCTGCTTGTAACGTTTGTCCTGCTCGGCCTCGCTGCGATTGAGGTAAGTGATCTGAGACGGCGCAGTGACGACAGGCAGGTATTTCTCGACGTCGAGGCTCAGTCCCTGAAAAACGCCGAGTTCTTCAAGGAGTTGTCGTTTAAAACAAAGCACTTTCTCTTCTGCTGCCATGGGTCGTTCGCCTTTCGTGTTTCCGTTGAAGGTGAGGATGCCTCAGGAGTTACCGCGAGCAAAGGTTGTTGGCAACCGTTCACAACTTATTCAGAACAACGTGAGACTCGCCCCTTCCAGTCGCCTTCGCAAAAGCGACCGAAAGCGCGCGAGCTTCTTCACCTCCTGCAATTGCCGCGTGCGAGACTCTCGAGGCGAGGTGCCCGCGATTCTACCGAACCGAAATGCCATCTCCCGCGTTCAACTCTTCAAGCGCTGAAATCGGTGCGGGGGCGAACGACACAGGACTCGATGAAACGAAAATGAAAACGCATAAACAACTCATCGCTTTGGCGGTACTGCTCGCTGCCGGCATCGCCGCGTATTTCGGTTGGGCCGCGTGGCGCGCACACTCCAATCTCGTCACGCTCGACGTTCGCAACATGGAGGTGCGCGAGGTGGTCCGTAAGCTCGAATGGCAGACCTGGGAAAACATCTACGTGAACAGGAACGTGCAGGGGAAAGTCACGTTGCGCGTGCGCGGCGTGCCGCTCGATGAAGTTCTGCGCATGATCGGCGAGCAGACGGCATCGCGGTCCCTGGTGCTGTTTGCGCTTTACTCAAGTGGCGATTCGCTCTCGAAGTTGGAGCAATCGGTGCGCGGTGAAGTGGATCCCGCCACGCACGGTTGGACGAATCTCGTTTCCGCGCTGGCTGTGCGCGGCGGGTCGATGGGTCCCGGACCGATGCTGGTGACATTCGGGCCGGGCGCGAATCCCTTCGACGCAATGGCGGACAACTCAAACCGACGCGTCTCCCTTGATCTGCGCGGCAAAGACCTTTCGTTCGCGACGCTCGCCTTCAACCGCTTTGCCCAGGCGCGCGTAGTGCCGGAAGACGGTGCGAGTGGCGCGATCACGCTTTCGTTGAACAAGGTTCCCGTAGCGAAAGCCGTCGCCAAACTCGCCAGCAAGGTGAGCCGGAGATCGAAGAAAATTTACGCGCTGCAAGGCATGAGAGGACCCGGCGGTCCTAGCGGACCCGGTGATGGCCCACAGATGGTGCGCGTGAATGGTGGTCCGGAGATGATGGTTCAACGCGGTCCAGACGGTCCTTCCGAAATGACGGACCAACAGCGTGAGGAAATGCGACAGAAACGCGCCGCACAGGAGAATGATTTGAAGAGCGCCTTGCCCGCGGAGGAGCGACAGAAGCTGGAACAGCGGGAGGCGGAGCGACGGCAGCAAATGCAGGAAATGGCAAACATGACGCCCGAACAACGGCGCGCTCAGATGGACCAGACCATGCGCGCCAACGGGGGCCTGAATCAAATGTTGCGGCAACGTGTGCTCAACAGCACACCCGAGCAGCGCGCCGACATGATCCGCCGTGAGAAGGACATGCGACAACGCTTCGGACAGCCAGGCAATCCACCTCCAGCGCCACGATAACGATCGCGATGAAAACACGAACCATGAGACGAAATGATCAGCACGACTGCCGCATTGTTGGTTTCACTTTGATCGAATTGCTGGTGGTGATCGCGATTATCGCAATCCTCGCCTCCTTGCTCTTGCCGTCGCTTGCGCGCGCCAAGGGAAAAGCCAAATCCGTGACGTGCCTCAACAATCTGAAGCAGTTTGGACCGGCCATTCACATGTACGCAGCCGACCACGACGGTCTGTTGCCGGAGGCAGATCCCCTGCCCTCCACCTCCACGAATAACTTGCCGCGCATCTGCGACGTCCTCGCGCCTTACCTGGGCTACAACACGAACGCCATGCCCACGGCGCAAACCGTCTTTCGCTGCCCGAACGACAATGTCTCGCGCTTCGAGACGGAAGGATCGAGCTACGAGTGGAACAACCATTACGGCGGCCGTCCGCTGGACAATCCGCGCACGAGTTCGAATCCCGTCAGCGACGCCATGCTGATGTACGATTATGAGAACTTCCACATGGGCAGCACCAACGGCACGAAGAATTGCCTGTTCGCCGATTTTCACGTGGAACGGCTTTAGTCTGGATTCCGCGATACTCACACGCGAAGAAGGAACGAGATGTGAGCGCCGTCTTCGTGTTCTGCGCCGAAGAAGAAGTAGCGATCGATTCCTCAAAGTAGTCCCGTTCGGAACGGATTCATGCCGTTTCGTCCCACCAAAGTATTAAGCTGGCTCATCTCTTCGCAATAATTGCTGCGAATGAAGCAATGGCTGGCTGTGGGGGGAATCGCATACGGATTGCGCAACAGCCGGGGATGGATTACGTCGTCAGTCACACTGTTGCGTCAATTCGCCTGTGGATTGATCGGAGTTCTGGCTTTACCGCTTTTCGCCGCCGCGCCTCCCGCAGCTTTGGCTACAAACGACCCGCTTTGTTTAGTTCCTGTCATCGGATCGGGAAAACAAGGCCCGGGAACGTTGCGCATGGTGGCGCGGCTGCAAGAAATCAAACGCAAAGCTGATCCGCGTGACAGCGCTTACATGAGCGAGGAGTCGGCAGCGCGGAGCCGCGTGGCCAAGTTGGCGGCGACGAACGTTCATCAACTGGCCTCCATCCAAATCCAACTCGCGTTGCAACTGCTTCGGTCTGGCAAGAGCGCTGACGCGATTCAGGAGTTTGACGACGTGCATGCGCTCTTCCAAAAGCACGGGTTGGAGGTTTCGCCCGCAGACCGCGTTTTTTTGGAATTGCAGCGCGGGATCGCGTTTTTGCGCCTGGGCGAACAAGAAAATTGTTTACTCAATCACAACTCGGACTCCTGTCTCTTTCCCATTGAGGGCGGCGGGATTCACAAGCTTCCGCGCGGTTCACGTGGAGCCATCGAAATCTTCAGCCGGCTTCACCAGGCGAAGCCAAATCTCGGAGCGCGCTGGTTGCTGAACATTGCTTACATGACGCTTGGGGAATATCCGGCCAAGGTCCCATCTCCCTTGTTGATTCCACCGCGTGTATTTGAGTCGGACTACAATTTGCCGCGTTTTCCGGAGGCGGCGGCTGCCGCAGGGCTTGACGTGGACGATCTTGCCGGCGGCTGCATTACGGACGATTTCGATGGGGACGGGTTGCTTGATGTCATGGCCTCGGCTTGGAGCCTGAGCGGACAGATTAGGTTTTTTCACAACAATGGGAACGGCACATTTACCGAGCGCACGCGGGAAGCGGGACTCATGGGTCTGACAGGCAGCCTCAATATTCTTCAGACCGATTACAACAATGACGGGCATGTTGATGTCTTCATGTTG
>DATHEW010000281.1:0-2413 GCA_035318425.1 Candidatus Acidiferrum sp.
ATTTGTCGTTTCGCGCGTTCAAAGATGGGGCACTCGTCGAGCAGCGGGCGGACTTCGATCGTGATCCCGTATCCCAAAGTCGGCATCCCTTTCGCGATCACCACCGCCTCTTCCAGCGTGGCCGCATGCACAATGAGATAACCACCCACCGCTTCCTTGGATTCAACGAAGGGGCCGTCCGCCACGGTGCCGCTCCTTTTCCCGGAAATGATTCTACCGTGTTCGGCGAGTGGCTGGCCGGCTTTGACTTTGCCTCGCTCCTGCAAGTCTTCGAACCACGCCATGACTCGATCCATGAGTGGATGAAGTTCTTCCGGGGAAAGCCCCTTGTCCCAATGCTCGCCGCGGAACAGGAGCATGTATTCGGTTTTCGCTGACGCTGTGGACGTGCTCACATTTACCTTTCTCGTGTTGTTGTTTTGCTTCACTTCAATGACACGACGAATGGGACGCACCATTCAGGACAACTCGCGCGAAAATTTCCTCACGCCTCGACGATCACGTTGAAACCGCCGTAGCACATGCGCTTGCAGTCGAAGGGCATGGACTTCTCATCCATCATTTCGTTGAGACGCGGGTCTTTCATGACCTTGGCGTTCACCTTGTCGCGATGCGCGCGTGACTTGTAAACGATGTAAGCAAACACCACGGTGTCGCCCGGCTTCGTCTTCAACTGTTTCGTGAAGGGAACGCCCATCTTCACATCGAGGTCATCGCCGACACACTCGCAGTATGCGAGCGCACCGTGATCCTTCCAGACCTTCGACGCCTTCTTCGCCATGCGAGCGTAGGCCTCCAGATTTTTCTTCGGCACGGGCAACAGGAATCCATCAACGTATTTAGCCATAACGATTTCCTTTCATTGTTTCGGACAATTTTGCGGGCGGGAAACTGATCTGCAGAACTTCAGCCCGGCGTCACTCGCGCCGCGAGCATGGGACGAAACGCGCTTCGGTACGCCCAGGCCAGGTAGAGTTCCAACAGCAGCACAACGATGCCGGGACCAATCGTCGCGGGCGCGAGGTAAATGTGGAATACGATGATGCCCACAATGATCGGCGCGATCAGGGCCAGCGCCAGAGGCACGAAGCGATTCAACAAAAGCAGAATGCCGACGAGCAACTGCGTGCCCGACACCACAGTCATATAGCCGGCCTTCATGAGCGACCCGGTCACCGCCATGATGTCTGCGGGCATCTCCTTCGGTTGAGGCATGAAATTCAGAAACCCGTTCAGCCCGAAGACAAAGAACATCAGTCCCATCAGGATGCGCGCGATGTGAGGCAGCGCGCGCGCGAATTTTCCTTTCGCTGGCTTGGTTGCGTCAGCATTGGCAGTCATGTTTGTTTCCATAGTTCCCTCCATTCGTGACCGTCGCCTCTTTCATTTCCCAGCCAGCCTCTCGCAAAATTCGCGCAAGACGCAAAGGGAAAAAATGAAACATCTGCGACGCGGCGCCCGATGAAAAACCATCCGCTCACTGCGCCCGACACAGTCAACGAACTTTCTTGCTCGCGAGTCATGTCCGTCTCTTCTGCTTCTTCGCGCCCTTTGCGTGAGGCAAATCTTCACCCACTACGGCTTCCCCGTTTCCACGACCGCTTTGATCGCGGCCAAGCCCTTCTCGAATTGGCCGCCGATCATTTTGTCCATGTTCATGAAGAGGCACATCGCCTTGGCCATGAAATTGTTTTTCCCGCTCATCGTCCACGTCACGATGGTCCCATTTCCTTCCGGCTTGAAGGTGAACTCAGTGAGGCTGGTCCCGGCCATCGGTTTGAAGAATTCGAGATTGATTAAGATGAGATCGCTCGGACGACTCTCCGTAATCGTCATGCGGCCTTCGCCCACGTCTTTGTTGCCCACCCAGGCGTAGATGGCGCCTTTTCCAGCGGGCGCGCCTTCGTAAGTTTGTTTGATCGCGGGATCGATCTTGCCCCACGGATTCCACGCCTCCCACTTGTGGAAATCGTTCACCTGCGCAAAGACCGCCGCCGGCGGAGCCGCGATGGTGGCACTACGCGTGACTCGATATTCCCCGGGTCGCGTGGCTACGACGATCAGGAACACCACCACGATCACGGCGATACCGATCAGAATTTTTTTCATCATAAAGTTGTTTTCTCAGACTGTTTTGACCTCACCGCCGCGATTGTTCCTTCGCGTGTTGGTTCGTCCATTCTATTCTCACGACGAACGACGCACGCCATTCAGGACATCGGGGACGCATTTTCTTCGGGCGAAGTTGAAGACGAACTTTCCCTTTCGCAAGACCGTTCACTTGCCTTGCCGTCCCGCCTCCGTATTCTCCCGCCGCATGAGTTCGTTGCTTCTCGCCGGCGGGCGCGTCATCGATCCCGCAAGTTCCTTTGATCACGTCGCCGACGTTCTGCTCCGCGACGGAAAGGTCGTC
>DATHEW010000282.1:0-9640 GCA_035318425.1 Candidatus Acidiferrum sp.
TGGGCAAAACTGCCTTCGTAACCGCAGAATCAGCTCCTGCCTGCTTCACAGATCAACATTGAATGACGATTACAACCAACGTACAAACGGTAAACGCATGCAGGCATTGTCCCAACCAAACATCGAATCTGAGTTGAGCTACGCCTATTTGCATGCGGTTGCTTCGAAAGCTGGAATGTCGTGTCGGACCGGCACACGGCATGAAGACAACAGTGGCATCGACGCCGCTCTCACCGCTTGGGGTCCGTTTCCCGGAGGCGGTTATCTCACAGAGATCGACATCAAGGTGCAATTGAAAGCATCCATCAAAACGCCAGCAGATGACGGGTCTAACTTCTCGTATTTCGTCGATGGTGTGTCTCGGTACAACGATCTCCGTTCTGAAACAATTGATGTTGCTCGTTTTCTCGTGGTGCTGTTCCTCCCGCCGAATGCCGACGAGTGGTTGACCCACTCCGTTGATCAGCTTTTGCTCCGTCGGTGCGCATATTGGGAAAGTTTGCGTGGTGCTCCTGCTACTTCAAACGGAAGCGGCGCGACGATCAAGTTGCCTAAAGCTCAGACTTTTACTCCTACGGCTCTCACCGCGCTGGCAACGCGGCTGTCGCGACGTGATTTTCCGATGTATCCTGCATCATGAGTGCTTTTGCCATGATTGCTCCAACTGCCTTGCGCGATTACGCAAAGGCACATGGCTGGACTCTGCTTAAGGAAGCCGCGCAAGACCGACTGTACGTGCTCAGTAATCCAGCATACGATAAGAGGCAACTCGTCTTTCCAATGGACACGACGGCGCCGGATTACGCTGAAGCGGTGCAGCTCATTTTAGATAAGCTTGCCTATTTTGAACGGCGCAATCCTGAGTCGGTGCTCAAGAGTCTTCTGGAAGTTAACGACGATGGTGTTGCATTCAGAGTCAGTACCGCACGTCCGGATGAACATTCCTTACCATTGGCGTTTGCAGGTTCGGTAGTCGCGGGGGCGCAGCAAATGATAATGGCCGCCGCATGTACAGTGCTGCGGCCACAAGCCCATCATCCTAGACTGAGCCGCACCGAGTCAGAACAGTTGCTTGAAGCTGCTAAATTCCGGCACACGGCGCCAGGGAGCTTTATTTTGAACGTCTCGTGCCCTGTTCATGCGATGGATATTCAAGCTCCGCTTCTGGAGAGTGAAGAACACATCCCGTTTGTGCGGCGGGCGACAATGACCATTCGCCGCTCCCTGGCAGAGCTTGTGACTGCGATCGAGACGGACTCGCTCGCAAGTTTTGTTGCTGCTGCGAAGACATCTGAGAGGCCAATCATCTCAGCCAATTTCTGCGAGGCACTTACGTTGATGCAGGATGAGGCGCTTCAAAATTCTCTTACCATCGAAATCAATTGGGCGGCGTCAATTCCGCGGCCACCCAACGAGCCGTCAACCTCGGTCATTCGAGTTCAACACGACTATTTTCCTCGCATTGAGGAGGTTCGTCGCGAGTTGCGTGCAGATGAAGAGCATACTGACGACACGTTCATCGGAACTGTCGAAAGACTTTCTGGAGAAATGGGATCTGACGGTAACCGGTCTGGAGAGGTAATTCTTTCGCTACTGTTGCCCGAAGGGGAGCAAGTTCGTGCACGAACAATTTTAAACCCCGAACAATACAAGAAGGCGGATCAGGCACACATGACTGACGGAGCTTATGTGAAGGTGTCGGGCCGCTTGAGCCCAGGGAGACAACCCCGTCAATTAAGTGAATTGCGTTCGTTCGACCTGATACTGAAGTGAGAACCGGCGCGATGAAAGTGCCCTCAATTCGTCATTATTATCCGGATTTCACCACGCCCGCTCAATGCTCCGGCGCTTGTAGAGGAACTCGAACATGTTGCCTTCGTGGGGTTGGTCCCAGGAAATTTTCATCGTTGAGACGGGACCGATGTTCAGGCGCTCGATTTCGGGGAACTCCACCAGTTGCTCGATGAATTTTTCGTCCTTCGTGATGGTGCTCACGGCGAGGGAGTAGCCGATTTGTTTCAGCATCTCGCTCTGCGGCACTTGCACGACGCTGGCGTAGGGGCAGAGGAATTCCTTGTTCGCGAGCGGGTGCGCGAAGGAGTCGCACTGCACGATGGTCGGCCGCATGTAAACACCGCCGGCGAAGGTCGCTTTGCGTGGGCCATTGCGATACTTCGCGGTCGCGTCGGTGGCGCCGGGCGTCTTCAGGCCGTCGTCGATTTGCGCGTCGATGAAGTCGGCCATCTTGGTGTTTGCGAAGCCGGAGAGTTATGCGTTCTCGTCGTCGGGCGCGGTCGGCTGAATCGGGCCGAGTTTTTGCGCGAGCGCGTCGGCGATTTCCGCGGCGTATTTCGGCACCACGATGGCGGAGGCGTTGATGCAACTGCGCCCGCCGTTGTCGCTGATGCTCGCGGCCATTACGTCGATGTAATCGCGCCAGTTCTCGATGCAATCTTCGCCGACGAGAATTTTGCTCCAGCCGGGGCCGTGCAGTTGGATGCTCGGGTTGTTCGCGTACTGCGCCATCGTGTTTTTGTCGCCGAAGATGAGCGCGCGTCCGCAGGTGCGCAGAATTTCGCCCGCGCCTTCGTGGTCGGTCGGATAAAAACCAAACGCTTCTGCCGGACACCCCGCCGCGATAAACGCCTGGATGAGCCGATACGGCGTCCACGGTTCTTCCTTGCCGGGCTTGATGATGACGGGCGTCTTGAGCGCGATGGCCGGGAGCCAGAGCGAATTCACCGCGGGCGAATTGCTCGGCATAACGAGCCCGAGCGCCTGCGTGGTCGGAAAGAAGCTGAGCTTGGTGCCGAACTGTTCGCCCGTGCCCTTGTCGAGAATCGAGAGGTCGAGCCCGCGCGACAGGCCGTTGAGAATCTCGGCGAGGTGCGTGAGCGCGTAGTGAATCTTCGTCATGTTGCGGCGCACCATGACGTGCGGCAGTCCGCTCGTGGACGACAGCGTCTCGATGTATTGCTGAGGCGTCTGCGTGTGACCTTTGTCGCCGAGCGGCAATGAGCCGTTGAGGAACAGCTCGCCCGCCTTCGCGGAAATCTCCATGAGCTGCGCGACGGTGAACTTCTTCAACGCCGCGCGCGACTCCTCAATGCGCTGCAAATCTTTGCGAATGATCCCGGCGTTGACTGTGCTCACCTGCGCGATCACTTCACCTGTGCGGTGGTTGATGACGTTGCTCTTATCGAGGCTCTCGTAAACGCGGCCACGGCGGATAACGGGAATGTGTGGCAGGACGGGTGCTCCGGTCGAATGGGCAACAGACGTGGATTCAGCGACAGCAGGCATACGTGTTGTTGTTTGGTGTTCTCGTGCTTGGCACTTGCAAATCAGGAAAACGATCGTTCACGCAATCGCTTTGTCCTCACCCCGTGCGCCGCGAAATCTATACGCCTACGTACGAGCGGGCAAAGGGGAATTTCTTGGGCGGCGAATGTGACTGAGGAGAAATCGCCAACTGCCCGTTTCGCGAAGAAAGACCACAATCCAGCCTGTGACAAAGCCGACGATGTGTGCCAATGGCACCGGCACGAAGCTGGATGCTCCTGAGACGAAAAGCGTCGCTTGCGACGAAATTTCAAATGCGGTCTTCACAAGAAACGCCCCAGCCATGAGTGTCACGACCAAGAGAGTGCGAGGGTCTTTCCGCCGGAGCGCTTCGACAAACAGTTCAGCCACGAGCCAGCCGAACAAAGCGCTGTCGATGCCTGACAATCCGCGATAGCTCGACAACTGCGGGCACAGGAGGGAGACAACCAGAGTAATCGCGGTGGCGGAAACGCCGATCAAGACGACATACGATCGCCGGTTTCGCATCTCACACCACGCTCCGAGGATAATGCAGACGACAGCATCCCATACCAGATGATCCGCCGACCAATGGCAAACGTGTCCCGTGAACCAACGCCAAAGCTGCCACGGCTCGTCACGTTGCCACTGCCACGCTTCCGCCCAACCGGGCATGAACCACGCGAGTAATGCGAGCGACAGAAGAAGGAGCGAGACAGTTGGGAACTGCCTCGCTCCTGATTTGCTCCGTTGAATGGTCGCGCTCATTACCGATCCGTCTTGCGTGACCTGCGGGTCGCCGCGGCCAGCGCGCCGCCGCCGAGCACGATCAGCACGAGAATCGGATTCAGCGCACCACCACCACCGCCACCACCGCCGACAGAAGGTGCAGGGTGCTGGAACATCGGCGCCGTTTGATCCACCTGATAACTCTTGATCGGCTGCGCGGCCCGAACAGCCTGCGCGCGTCGTTCTTCGGTCGCCCGCGCTTTGTTGTGCCGCTCGATGCCGCGCTGCGTGAACGATTCATCGGACATCAGCACCATCGTTGTGTGATCGGTCACCAGTTGATATTTCACGCCCAGCGCCTCGACGACATCGCGCGCTTCAGTCTGCGGCAACAGTCCGGCGTTCTCCTGATCTTCGATCATCTCGATCCGATTCAGCGCAAAGAGCCGTTCGATCTCTGGATTGTCCGTGTCGATTTCCGGGAACGCGAATGTCGTCAAGTAAGTCTTATCCGCACCGGTCAACTTCGCCTTCAACGTCACGGTTGACGTACCCGGCTTTTCATACCGGCCGAAAATCACAAGCTGTTGCCCGCGATAAACTTTGCCGATGCAGTCGTCCGTCTCGTCGAGAACCTTCACGCCAGTGACCTTCACCGACGCGTCGTGCAGGCATTCGTGAGTGATCTTGCTCTTCGCGAGCATCAACTGACCGATGATGTCGTCATCGTTCGAGACGCCGGCGTAGAAGCCGCCGCTCGCCTGGCAGATGGTTCGCATGAGGGGCCAGTTCGCGCTGTTGCCCATCAGGAATCCAAACACTCGCACGTCGTGCTGCTTCAGAAGTTCGTGAAATTTCTGCGGTGAAACGATGCCCTGATTCGCCACGCCATCCGTCACCAGCACGATGCTGGTCGCGCGATCCGCGTCGAGAAGCTTCAAACCAAGCTGCATGCCTTGGTGAAGATCAGTGCCGCCTTCTGTGCGCAAGCTCGCGACACGCTCCGCCGCAGCGCGGACGTTCTCGGGCGTCGCATTCAGGAAGCCGCCAGTCAGATCCTTCGCGCTATTCGAGAAGGTCACGATGCGAAAGCGATCCTCCGGCTTCAAGGATTGCAGCGCTTTCGTCACGCCTTTGCCGAGTGTATGCAACTTCGTCTGCATGCTGCCGGAGACATCGAGGACGAAGCAGTAATCCGCGCCGTGCGTGATCGGCTGCAAGTCGAGCCCCGGCGTTACCACCATCATGAACGTGCCGGGCTTGTCGCGATCGGCGCGATACGGAATGACTTCGATACGACCGGGCAGGTTGTCCTGCAAACGGTAGTAGAACACGAAGTCGCGATTTAAACTTTCACCCGTTCGCTCCAACCGCACCTTGTAATGGCCTTCGGCGATGCGCTGCGTTTGCGCCGCAGTTTCAAACCCGGGCACGCGCACCTCGGTCACTGGCCACGCCGACTTCAGTTCGACGTTGATGGAAATGGTGCCCTCCACTTTCTCGCTGCGATCCCAGAATCCGCGGCCGCCGTCGTCGGTTCCGCCGTGCTCCAGCGGATACACAAAACGTCCCACCCCCGTGTCGATCTCAAGCGGTTGATAGTAAACAAACCGCACACGCGTCTCCGCCTGTGCGCGCACCGGGTACACCGTGAACTCGAACGTTTGGATGCCATTCTTTTCCGCTTTGCCGGTGTCGTTTCCCTTGGACTTTTCATCTTCGTAGGCCTTGTTCGCTTCTTCCTTCCGCAACACTTCTCCGTGGATCTCTTTCTCTCCCGCGAAGATCGTGACCTCCGACAGGCTGGCGCTCTTGGGCAGCGGCAACGTAAAGATGGCCTCGAGATTCGTGGCGTTTGGATTGAAGAACGTCTGCTGCACTTCCACGCGGGCGAACCCGTTGTTGATCACCACGTCGGCATGATGATCGCGTAACTGCACCGCTGCATGTGGCGAACCTTTCGGCGTCAGCACACCCGCAGCACGAGCGTGGAATGATTGGCTGATCGCCGCGGCGGCGACGACCAGCGTGATGAGAATGCGTTTCATGCGAGTGCTTCCTTTCGTATTGTTTTCATGTTCGCCGGACATTCGCAGCAGCGGTGCCAACGGCGACACACTCCGCACTGTTGCGTTTTGCTGAGGAAATCTTCGAAAGTGCGGAATACAATTGGAGTTAAGGCTGGCATCACTTGGCGATGCACTGGCATTTTATGTCAGCAATGCCGTTGCTTAGCCGAGCGGATCGGAACCTCGCGGAAACGATCTCTGCGCTCGCTCACTGCAATCCTTTTCTTCCCGAACGCATCGCGCTCGAGCGAACGGCACTTGGCAGCGAATTCGTCGCCGAAAAGGCAGATTGGAATCGGCACGCCGAGTCGGCAGGCGAACATCCCAATGTGCAGCGGTTGCTGGAACGCGCGGAGCGGCTTGTCATCGGGCTACGGGCAAAGCTCGGCGCCGGCGAGCGTGCGACGCCCGATGAACTCGCGCGCTACGAAGACCTCGTGCTCTTCGTCCTGTATCACCGCCATCGAAACGATTTCGAAAGGGACCGATTTACGCGTGAGCGCGTGCGTTGCTACGCCGAGTTCCGTCGCACGGCAGACACGTTTTTCGCCGAAACGCCGCTTGCTCAAACATGCGACCTGCCGCACGCGTTCGCCTGCTGTTACCAAGTGCGCCGCGCCTTCCATCACATCTTTTCAAACATCGTGGGCAGCTCGAACGCTGTCGCTCGTCTGCGCGCCTCCGTGTGGCAATCGATCTTCACACATGATCTTCGTCGCTATCGTCGCGTGCTGTTCAAGCACATGGGCGATCTCACTACGTTGATTACGGGTCCGTCGGGCACGGGGAAGGAACTGGTCGCTCGCGCCATCGCTTACGCGCGTTACGTGCCGTTCGAAGAAGCGCAGCAACGGTTCGATGTGCCAGACACTGAGCTCTTCTTCGCGCTCAACGTCTCTGCACTCGCAAGCACCCTCGTGGAATCGGAGCTCTTCGGCCATCGCCGCGGCTCGTTCACCGGCGCGGTGCAGGATCGTCCGGGGTGGCTTGAACTCTGTCCCGTCAGCGGAAGCGTGTTCCTCGATGAAGTCGGCGACATCGAAGCATCCGTTCAGGTAAAGCTGCTGCGCGTGTTGCAAACGCGTCTCTTCCAACGCCTCGGTGAATCCAATTCACGCCGCTTCAACGGCAAGATCATCGCGGCGACCAATCGCGACCTCGGCCAAGAAATCGCCGCAGGACGATTTCGCGCCGACTTTTACTATCGCCTCTGCTCGGACGTCGTCTGCACCGCGTCATTGCGCGAGCAACTCGGTGAATCCAGCGACGAACTGCGCAGGCTGGTGCTGTTCATCGTGAAACGATTTCTCGGTCACGAAGAAGCCGAGCAAGTCAGCGACGAGGTGGTGGCGCGGATCGATCAGCATCTCGGCGCGCAATATCCGTGGTCAGGAAATTTCCGCGAGCTCGAACAGTGTGTGCGCAATGTCCTGGTCCGAAAGGAGTATCGCGGAGTCCACATTCCACCGACGAGCGCTCACGACGAACTCGCGGCGGGTGTCCGCAGCGGATCGCTCACTGCCGAGGAACTGCTTCGGCGCTACACCTGTCTCGTGCATGCGCAGACCGACAACATCGAAGAAACGGCGCGTCGCATGGACCTCGACCGACGCACCGTGAAGGCGCGTGTCGATCGCGAGTTGGTGAAGGAATTTAGAACGATGGCAGAACGGTAATCACAACGCGATACTCTATTCGCCACTCAGCAGCTTGGTCATTCGTGCAACCGCGAGCGGTGATCCATCGGGCAATAACGCGTCGTAACGTTCGACAACGACATACCCGTGAGTAGCGTAAAGAGGTTCGCCGGCCAGTGTAGCGACCAACTCAATCCGTGAGAAACCGGCGGCGCTGATTGCCTCTTCGCTGGCGCGGAGAAGGAGGCGACCAAGGCCACGTCGTTCCCAATTCGGATGAACGAAAAACGCGCGAATCCGAGCGGCATCCACGGCGGGAGAAAGTTCTGTATCTTCGCCCGCGCGACTGCGATCACCGCCATAAACTGCGCGTCGCTTGCTCCATCCGCCGCAGGCAAGAATCCCGTCGCCGCTCTCGACGACGAAATAAGTGCAGTCAGCAATCAGGCGCCTGTCCAGGCCGAACACCGGGCCCAACGCCACCGCGAGTTGTTGAGTGGTGTAATGGCGCGAGAGAAGGCACCGCACCGAGAGCTCGATCAACGCTTCAAGTTCCTGCGCGTCGTCTTCGTGCGCGAGTCGCAAAGCAAAGTTGAAGGACGATGTGTTCAAAGCTGACGGCGCCAGTGAATCACTCGCCACATTGATTCTCGAGCCGAGTTTTACGCGCTGTTGTCCCTTCCAGCTATCATGCGGGGATTCTAGGTTAAAGGCATTGCTTCATGGACGACTGGAAACTGATTGAGAGCTACGCGCGGGAGCAATCTGACTCCGCGTTCCGGCAACTGGTCGAGCGTCACGCCCTACTCGTCTATTCGTCAGCACTTCGCCAGGTCCGCGACGAGCAACTCGCTCAAGACGTGGCGCAAGCTGTGTTCATCCTGCTCGCGCGGAAGGCTTCCCAGCTGAGCCGGAAAACCGTGGTCGCCGGCTGGCTGTTCAACACCACGCGATTTGTCGCCGCGCGTGCGATGCGTGCCGAACAGCGCCGGCAACGGCTCGAACAGGAGGCGTTTCAAATGAATCAAATCAACTTACCCGACGAGACGTGGCACCGCATCGAACCCGTCATCGACGAAGTTTTGGCGGGCATGAGCCGCAGTGATCGCGAAGCCATTCTGCTCCGTTTCTTCGAGGACAAATCATTGCGTGAAGTCGCGGTCGCGATGGGTGTAAACGAAGAAGCCGCGAAGAAACGGGTCGCTCGCGCGTTGGAGCGATTGCGCGAAGCGGTGCGTGTTCGTGGAGTCATTCTTTCCGCGAGTGCGCTTGCGGCTGCTATGACGGCACAGGCCAGCGCCGTTGCCCCGGCGGCGTTGGTCAGTGAACTGGCTTGCGCAGCGTTGAGCACCACGGCGAGCAACAGTGCGCTCGGACTCACGAGCGAAGTGCTGCGCGCATGGTTTTGGAAGAAGCTGGCTTGGACCGCCAGCGTTGGCCTACTGGCCGTTGCAGGATTGACGGTGATCGTATTCCAATCGCGCGATCTCGACGCTCTCGCCAGCACTGCTTCTCTGTCTTCAGCAACGGAGGCTTCATCAAATGCAGTGGCGCGACCAGTCACGCCAAACCAGGACGCGATGGAAACGGAGGTAACAAATCGCATTCTGCAACTTCAAGTCGTGGCGGCGGACACCGGCGAAGCCATTAAGAATGCGCGTGTGGTGAGGAGTCACTTTGGAGGCAGCGAGCCGCGTAAACGCTTCGATCTAAGAACGGACGCGAGCGGGAGATGTGCTGTGCCGTTGCCGCCCGGCGTCACTCGGCTTGATGTCGCCGTTTTTGCGCCAGGCTGGTCCACGCGTGTTGCCGCCTGGCCCAATGCAGAATCTTCCGGCATTGCGACCGATTACACGTTTCGGTTGCAACGTGTGACCAATGTCATCGGCGGACGCATTCGGG
>DATHEW010000283.1:0-3851 GCA_035318425.1 Candidatus Acidiferrum sp.
CTTCGATGCTAAACCGCGGCGCGATCTCAGCACGAGGTGACCATGGCGCCCAATCATTCGTGGAGATCGAAGCGTGCCCTGTGGATGCGGCAAACAATGCGACAGCGAAGAAGCAAAGCGGTTTCATGGATGCAGCGATGGTATCCGAGACGGCGACGGCGCGCGAATGAACTTTCCGTGGTACGCCGAGACGGGCGCTAGCGTTTTGCCGTCTGGCTCTGCAACCAGAGCAACGCCTTCCATTCGCCTTGCAGCTTCAGCCGATCATAGAAGCCAATGATCTGCGATTCGTCGCCGCGTTGGATCATCCGCTCCTGTTCCTGAAGCAAGTCGCTGCCGGTCTTCTTGAATGCTTTGAACTCGTCGAGCCGTTCCTGAACGGTTTGGTTCAACCACTCCGGCTGGCTGTCCGGTGGAAGCGTTTTCAGAAGCTGCGATTCAATCCTCATCCCTGTGTACTGATTCAGAATGATCGGCGATTCGCTGTCGGCGAAAAGACGTTGGCCGAAAGAAGAAATCATTCGCGCCGTTGCCTCTCCTGCGACGACGTCGCCGGAAGCGGCGTGCTGCGCGTACATTGTTTGTAACCCGTCGGCGATATCACGGAGCATTTTGCTTTGCGGCACATGCAAATGACTCGCGGCAGCCAGCTTCGCTTCCGCGACGTTGCGTCCCGCCGAGAGTTGCGCTTCTTCCATGTTTTGAATTTGCGAAACCGAGTAGTCCGTAAAGTGAGGCTTGGCCGCGGCAGCAGTGAACTCAGCGAGCGCCTTCTCTGAGTTGCCTTCACGAAAGTATTCGCGAGCCGAGAGGTAATCCGCCATCGCGTTGTCCGGCGCTGATTGCTTGAAGCGATCCAGCCACTCACGTCGGGCTTCGGGAAACACGTCTCGTGTCAGCGCCGCGAATTGGACGCGCGGATCGTCCGGGAAAAGCTGCGCCGCGAGCTTGATGTCTTCCACGCGCTGCATGGCCAGCAGCGTTTCCGCGTTCGTGCCGTGGCGTTGAAAGTAAACTGCGCGTTGCTCGGCAGTCAGCGCGACGTCGAAGTCTCCGGAGTTGATGCGCTCGAATACGTTGGACGTGCTGCCCGGAATCTCCTGCTTTGCACGTTGTTCTGCGCGAGAAGCCGCGTAGCGCTCCCAGGGATCGTGAGCGTCCAGACGTGCGATGGGTGCGACGGCGTTGGTGTTGAGAAGCCGCGCGCTCGACGAACTGTCGCGCGATTGCCAAAACCAGACCGCGACGCCCGCAGCGAGCAAAAGCAAAGCAACGATGTTCAAGCGGCGCATGGTTCGGTGGAACTCAACCATGCTTTCCAAAGCTGTTCAATGCGGCTCGCGCTTAAGCGCGTGGAGCTTTTTCAGTCCTATGCTTCGGGGTGTTACTTGCGCGACGTGCGACCGCTCTTCTTTTTGCTGCCATGCACCGCCGCACTGACGCGCAGGCGCAAACCATTGAGACGAATGAATCCGGTCGCGTCGTCCTGGTTGTAAGCCTTCGTCGGGTCTTCTTCCATCGTGGCGATGTGCGGGTTGTAGAGGCTCACGGGTGACTTCCGGCCCGCGACGTAGATGCCGCCTTTGTACAGCTTCACGCGTACGGTGCCGGTCACGTTCTTCTGCGATTCTTCGACCAGCGCCTGTAGTGCGAGACGCTCCGGCGAATACCAGTAGCCGTAATAAACCAGTTCCGCGTATTTCGGAATCAACCCATCGCGCAGGTGCATCACTTCGCGATCCATCGTGAGCGATTCGATCTGGCGATGCGCGAACTGGAGAATGGCGCCGCCCGGCGTTTCGTAAACACCGCGTGACTTCATGCCGACGTAACGGTTCTCGACCATGTCCACGCGGCCGACGCCATGTTTGCCGCCGAGCTTGTTCAGCGCCTTCATTACGGCGAGCGGGTTCATGGCTTTGCCGTTCACCGCAATGGCGTCGCCCTTCTCGAAATCAATCGTGACGTATTCGGGCTTGTCCGGTGCGTCTTCAGGCAGCACCGAGAGCGTGGTGAAATACTCGCGATTCTTGAGATCCATCGAGTCGTACCACGGGTCTTCGAGGATGCCCGCTTCGTACGAGATGTGCAGAAGGTTGCGATCCATCGAGTATGGCTTCTTCGCGCTCGCCTGGACGGGAATGTTCTTCACCGCGCAATAGTCGATCATCGATTGCCGGCCTGGGAAATCTTTGCGGAACCGCTCGTCACGCCACGGCGCAATGATCTGCAACTCCGGCGCGAGCGCGGCGGCGGTAAGTTCAAAACGCACCTGATCGTTGCCCTTGCCCGTCGCTCCGTGACCGATCGCGTCAGCACCTTCTTCGCGCGCGATCTCGACCATTCGCTTTGCGATCAACGGACGTGCGATGCTGGTACCGAGGAAGTATTGCCCCTCGTAAATCGCGCCGGCGCGGATGATTGGGAAGATGAAGTCTCGCGCGAATTCCTCCTGGAGATCGTCGATGTAGATCTTCGAAGCCCCGGTCTTCTTCGCCTTTTTCTCAAGGCCCTTGAGTTCCTCTTCCTGGCCGATGTTGGCGCAGAAGGCGATCATCTCGGCGTTACCGTAGGTTTCCTTGATCCAGGAGAGCAGCACCGAGGTGTCGAGGCCGCCGGAGTAAGCGAGAACGATCTTCATTTCGGGCGCGCATCATTACGAAAGCGTGCGGGGTGGAAAGAAGAATTTCGACGGTTTGCGCGATAACCCGAGCTTGTGACTGCTAAGGCAGATACCACTCGCTCTGGTCGGACTCACTGAAGTCCGGGCGCATATCAATGCGCGCGGCATAGGCAGGGTCCTTTTTCTCGATCTCGACAATTTGACCGTCGTAAACTTTTCGAATTCCGTCCTCAAGACGATCACAGAGCACCTTTGCTTCCACGCCGGTCGCGTTTGCCAACTCAGCGCACACGAATGCACCCAGCGCATCAATCTGGGCGCGTTGGTGAAATACCATCTTCCGAACGATGGCGAACTCATTAACAAATCGGTCAAGCAGCTTAACTTCTTCTGGCGTCATTGGTGAATCATTCAGAGCGGCTGAAGGGTTGGAAGCGTAAACAGCCGCAACGTATCGACGAATACAAAATCTTGTGTGAACCCCACAATGCCATTGTGGTCTTCTCAACGGTAACGCGAACCCGATGCTAACTTTGCTAACCCTATTCGTTTGGGTTCAGTATCTCAGTCAAAGTTTGTTCCACTCGGATCATCTGCTCTTTCGAGAACGGTTCTGACCCGGTTTCTCTGAGCAAATTGCGGTAGCTTTGCGGGTTGTGTATCTCGAAGAGCTCATTAAGTCGAAGGACGTTGTGGCGTTCTATGTGATCCCAGATCGCGCGCATGCGAGACTGGAACTCAGCGAACATCTTCGTTTCCGTAAACCCATCGATCAAAAATGTGCATGCGTAATGGTGCATCAAATTAACGCACAGCGGCGAGACAATGCAGCCGAATGGTTTGACGTGACCGATGGCGGTCAGAGCGAGCATTGGTTTGTTCTGCTTGGTGAAGATCGTGTTCCATGCCGACATCATGTAGACGAATGGTTCAACGCCGGTACGGGTCATCAGAAAGGTATCGTATTCGATGTCGCCCGCGTCGATGGCAAGGCGCGCGGCTGAAGCGGTCCTGAAATTCGAGAAAAAGCCCATGAGAATGTGGGCATGACGCCACTCTATCGCCCCCCGCGTCAATTCTTGAATCGATGCATATCCGTAATTACGGCGGAGTCGATGTCGTGACAGAAGAGGCATCTACGCGTGTCTTCACTCGATTGTTTTTCCCATGATTGACCCACTCCAGACCATTGCCGCATTCTCGCGCGACAATGGCACTGTCCCAGCAA
>DATHEW010000284.1:0-7282 GCA_035318425.1 Candidatus Acidiferrum sp.
AATGCTGCGACCCGAATGAACCAGGGCCACGGCATTGTCTTTGAACTCGGCGTCATAGCGCCGGGCGAATTTACTCTTGGTTTCCATTGCCTTCCTTCTACCCCCGGAAGCCCTCTCCTCAAAATCGAAGAAACCTCAGATCGCATCAGCGGTGCAGTGCAGGCCCAGCCTCGGACGAAGGAGAAGCGTAGCCGGAGCGAACCGCTGTGCGCAGGTAGCGCAGTCTGTCCGGCGACAGGCGCAGCCTGCACCCAAACTCGCGAGTGTGATGCCGCAGAACTCTCGCGCCAACAATGCCTCGCCGTTGTCCTGGCGCAGTGAGGTCGGCGAGCGCAGCGAGCCGTGCTCACGCAGCGTTCTGCGCTGCCTTTCCTGATCCGAGGCGCCTCAGCGCCGAGTTCGTTCCGTAGCGGACGGCGCGCGTAACCGTGAACCAACCCGTGATGTGGACTGCACTGATCGCGTTGAACGTGATGCGATGTAACAACGCGCGCGCCGTAGCGAAAGGGCTGCTGACCGCGCGCTCATGAACTGGGACGAGCAGCAGTCCGGTGCCCGCCATCGTGCAGCGTTAGCTGCACGGGCGGGCATGAGCGGCCGCGTTCCGCGCGCGGCTCGTGACGTTGGAACGTGAATGCGCTGAACTGCTCGCGCGCTGCGGGCAGAGCGCAGCGTTAGCGAGCGGCGCACGCACTGACATTTGATCGAGCGCAGCGAGCAAACATTCTCTTTGGCGATGGACTGAACATCGAAACTTCTCATTTTCGCGTTTACACGATAGCCTCACCGTTTGAGATGAGAGTGCAATTCCGCACATCATGGCGTTCTGCTTTTATCACTATCTCCGCTCTCCATTTATCGTCGGGTCTTGCGTGGTGTTCATGATCATGATCTCGATGGTATTTGTGCAGGCGATTCCCAGCGAAGCATCGGTAACGGAAAAAGTGATCATACTTCTGGTGTTGGAGTTTTGCGCTGCGGCTTTGTTTGCAGGCAGCACCGTCCTCAGCGTGAGCTCGCGAAAGAACAAGACAATTCTCACCGATCACACGCTCATCCTGAGCGATCAAAACTTTGTCGAGCAGACCGTCTTCAACCGGACTGAACAAACCTGGGAGAGTGTTCAAAAGCTGACACGGACGCGCACTCACATCTTCATCTATATTGCGCAGTACATGGCGCACGTGATTCCGCGGCGCGCCTTCGCCACCGAGGCGGATTGGGACGCATTCTTCACATATTGCAAGACGCGCACGGATCGCTGACTGCCGCGTGGCGGGTGAACGATGCTTTCGTCCGCTCACTTAATCAGGTTCCGAAAGAAGCGGCCCCAACCTTGTTCCTCGCGGGAAGGAGCTTTCGGTTTTGTAGATTTCGAATTCGATGTGGCGCGCACGTAAGGCTCCGAATGTGCGGCGTGCTGTTGCCAGTTCCTGAGATACTTCGCCGCAATTGCCTTTTCGTCGATGATGAGAACGTTCTCGGCGTTACGTTCTTCGGCGGCTTTCGTGAAGTTAAACGAGCCCGAGATGACCATCTGTTCGTCGATAATCATACTTTGTTGTGAGCAATGGCATGTCGCGAATCGAGTCGCGGCGTAATCCCTGCGTTGTTGAGAAAGTCTGCCGAGGAGTATTTCTCAGTGCGTTGACTGTCATCGAGCAGGACTGGACTTTCACTTTGCGGCGATGCGCATCGACAAGCGCTTTGGCGATGGGCGCGCTGGTGAAACTGTAAGCCTGCACGTGAACGGACTTCTTTGCGGTTTTGAGGGAACGGACAACGGCCTCAGTGCAACCTCCGCCCGGTGAGAAAAGGACTTCGATGGGCAAGGGCCGCGTTTGCGCTGCCGAAGCAGAAAACAAAACGGAAAAAAGAAAACAGAGAGAAAGCATCCCGCTTCGCATACGACACTTTGCAGAGCGCGCATTTCTCAGCACAACCACGAACAGAAAAGAAAGATCTCGGTCCCTTTTAACCCCTTGGGAGTCCCACAAAACAACTCCGACTATACCTCTTAACCGAGGGTCGGATGGAACCAAAATGCACAGCGGCACCGCGCGTCCTTGCTCAGAGTCGATGCAACTCATTCAGAAGCGATTTAATCACGGTGCCGATAAGCGATAAAACTGTGCCCCGTTGGTAGGTGATAATGTCGCAGGATTGGCACTACCACTTGCCGCAATGGTCCAGTTGCTCGCGTTCACGGTGGCGCTTTGTTGCAAGACCCAGCCGAGGGTTGGTGGAGTCCAAGACACGACTGGGTTCGTAGCACTGGACCGGGTGATGTGCAGTCGCGGCAGGCTTACCACACTCGTCTCGGTGGCGAAGGAGCCGCCGGCGAAGGACGTGTCCACGGCTTGCACACTCCAGTACACGGTCTGGCCATTCGTTATGCCGGTGAGCGTAAGACTGTGGCTCAGCATCGCGTTGCCCATTGCCGGCACGCGGCGGAAGCCGTTGGTGGCATTCACGTGTCCGGAGAGGAGGTCGTTGCCGCCATGCCTGGTTCCGGCGCGGACGTTGTAGGTGAGACCACCCGCGGGCGTGTGATCGTCCGTGGCGGAATTCCATGAGAGCATCACGGCGTTGCTGCTAGCGGTCATCGCGAGGCCGGTCGGCGCGCCGGGCGGAGTGTTGGTAACGGTCGTTTTGTTCCGCCAGAATCCCACGGGAAAGCCGGTGAAGAATAAGTCCAAGCGACCATCGTTGTCGAAATCGACCCACGCCGCAGTACTAGACTGCGGCAAACCGGCGCTGGCCGTGACGTTCGTGAACCCGTTGCCCATATTCCGCCACAGTTGGGATATCTGGCTCGCATTAAGATAATTCGTTCGTCCTGCAATCAGGAAATCGAGTCGACCGTCGTTGTCGTAATCACCCCACGCCACAGAACCCGCATAGACGTCTGGCACGCCGACCGCGAGTGCGGTCGTCACGTTCGTGAAGGTGTTGCCGGTGTTCCGCCACAGTTGGGAAATCGGCTGAGGATTACTCGCGTTCGTTGTTCCGGTGATCAGGAAATCCAGCCGCCCGTCGTTGTCGTAATCGCCCCACGCGACCGAGGACGCCAACAGTTGTGGCAGTCCGGGCGCAACGCCAGCCGTCACGTTCGTGAAGCCAGCCTCCGTATTCCGCCACAGTTGGGAAACGGGACCCTGGCTGGGGAAGTGCTCTCCCGTGATCAAAAAGTCCAGCCTTCCGTCGTTATCATAATCGGCCCACGCCACCGCACCGCGGTGAACGTGTGGCAGACCGGGTGTGACCGTAACCGTCACGTTGGTGAATCCGCTGCCCGTGTTCCGCCACAGTTGAGTGGGGACTGTCACTTCGTTTTCGTTGACGTCGTACCGGAATCCCATGATCAGGAAGTCCAGCCGTCCGTCGTTGTCGAAGTCACCCCAGGTTACGAAACTGCTCTCAACGTTTGTCAGATTGAGTACCGATACGTTCACGAATCCCGTCCCGGTATTCCGCCATATCTGGGTCGTCTCCGATTCGATACCGGCCTGGCCCGTGAAGATCAGGTCCAGCCGCCCGTCGTTGTCAAAGTCGCCCCAAGCCGCAGAGCCACCGTCGGCGCCGATCCGGTCGGCTGCCACCGTGTCTGTCACATTCGTGAATCCGCTGTCGGTATTGCGCCAGATCTGGGCGTACCACATGTCCTCGCCTTCGTCATCGGTAGTGAAGCCGCCGACGAATAAGTCGAGCCGCCCATCATTGTCGTAATCGCCCCAAGCCATGGTCGAGCAACCATATGGCATACCAGTCGCGAGGGCTGCGGTTACATTTTGAAAGATCGGAACCGAAAGCACAGCCACCGCACTAGTCACTGAACCGGCCGGATTGGAAATCACCACCGTGTAACTGCCGGCGTCGCCGGGTGTGACCATTGCAAGTGTCAGATTCGAAGTCGTCGCGCCGGAGACGTTGCCACCGTTCACGAGGTTGGTTCCGTTGCGCTGCCATTGGAAAGTGATTGGAGCCGTGCCTGACCCTTCGACTGAAAAAGTGACTGTTGTCCCGACCGTCACGAGCCGGTTCGTGGGAGGACTGGTGATATTCAGAGCAAAGCTAGAATCGTATTTGATTGTGGCGTAATCGCCAGAGGAGGCACCGACTACCACCACTTGTCCGACACCCATCACGGCGAGATCATATCCCGCATCGTTGTGACCGGGGGGTCCATTGTAGCGATTGGTCCAGAGCGGAATGCCACCGCTTGAATATGCGAGGGTGATGGAGTCACTGCCACCGGCGTAGCTCGATGCGCCCGTGACGAACACATTTCCGTTGAAGTCCACAGCCCCAGCGTATGGCTGGTTCGGTCGGCTCGTTGCGACGCAAAGGTTCGTCCACCGAGCAACGCCACCGTTGGAATACTTGATGGTGACAATGGTCTGCGCGTAGTTCGCGGCGTTGTTCTGGGAAACGCCAGTTACCACCACATTGCCACTGCTATCGACGGCCAAGGCCTGCGCGAAGTCCCCGATCCCTTGCGCACCGTAGTGGTTTGTCCAGACTGGCACACCTGCGGCGGAGTATTTGATGGTGACGAAATCATATTGGCTTCCGTCGTCGTAGTTGTCTCGATCGTAGGGGTCAATATTGTAGCCAGTGACAAAAATGTCACCGTTCGTCCAGACGGCAACCGCGGTTGCGAATCCGTTGGGTCCCCATGCGTTGCTCGGATTACAGGTGTAAAAATTCGTCCACATGCCCAAGCCGGAGCTCGAGTATTTGACAGTCGCAAAAGTCTGCTGCGCGGACTGCCCCACAACGATTAAATCGCCGTGGCCATCGACGGCCAAATCTCCAGCCCAACTGGTAATGCTGTTGTTGCGATTCGTCCAAAGTGGCACCCCCGCGCCTGAATACTTGATCGTGACCCACATGCCATCGCCGAGGACAACATCGTCGTTCCCGGTCACAACGACGTCGCCGTTGCCATCCACCACAATGGCCACTGGAATTCCGGCGCTGAAACACGCATTGGTCCACAACGGCACGCCGGCGCCACTGTAAGCAACGGTCATATAATGGGGACTCACGTCCTCCCAATCTCCGGGATAAGAATAGCCAGTGACAAAAATGTTGCCGTTGGAAGCGACGGCGACTGCTGTGGCTTTGTCTCCAAAGTGCGCGGGGCCGTCATAATAATTGATCCACAGCGGGATGCCGGCAGACGAGTACTTGACCGTGGCAAAGTCCAATCCGCCACCGGTGACGACAATGTCACCCGACGGATCCACCGCCACAGCACTGGGTCGACCGTCCCCCGGACGCCTCCCGTTATAGACGTTTGTCCAGATCGCCTCGCCCGGGCCTGAGTATTTGAGCGTGACGAAGTCGCTTGAAGAAACACCCATGACGAAAGCATTCCCGTTCTGATCGATCACAAGCCGCGGAGTTGAAAACGGATCGCCATCATTGGGATCGACCCCTGTCGCGTAAAAATTTGTCCATAAAGTCGAACCTGCTGGAGAATATTTGAGAGTCACTTGTGTCGCGCCCTCGTCCAAAAGCCCGGTGACGAAAACAGTTTCATCACCGCCGATTGCCATCCCGACATTCGAGAGATCCTCCCATGCCAAAAGCTCTTGATTGGTCCAAATGATTGCTCCGTTCGGCGAGTACTTGATTGTCGTTATACAGGCACCGTCAAAGTCCTCATTGGAAAGATAGGAGATTCCCGACATGAGGACATTTTCAATCGGGTCCACAGCCATACTCGCCACGCTTGCCGGAGCGCGATTGGTCCAAAGACGTGCGCCGGCACTCGATAATTTTAAGATCAGCTCGCCGACGCCATAAGACCCAACCGCAATTAAAACGTTGCCGTTTTCGTCGACGACGAGTGACCTCGGAACATCATAGTCGGGCTGCGCACCGGAGTAACGGTTGGTCCACAGCGGCGCGCCATTGCCGGCGTACTTGATGGTGATGACGTCGGAGTCGCTGCCAGTCACGCGGGCCTCGCCCGTCACTACCACATTTCCTGTGTTGTCCGTGGCCAACGCGATGGCAGTATCAAGGCCGCCTCCGTCAAAGCGATTCGTCCACAACGCCGCGCCATTGTTCGAATACTTCAAAGTGAAATAATCTCCGTAGCCGTTCGCTCCTCCCGTTTGACCGAGGACAAAAACATTGCCGCCATTATCCAGCGCCAGAGCAATGGCTCGTTCTCCAAAAGAAGGTGGAATGCCGAACTGGTTCGTCCACAATGAAACGCCGGAACTGGAGATCGCGAGCGTTACACATCGAGGATACGCCGCGCCGGTCACAAAAATATTACCGTTGCCATCCACCGCCACGGCTGCAGCGTGGTCACTACCAGAGAAATTGTAATGATTGGTCCACAGAGCCTCGCCTGCGCTCGAATACTTGACTACGAGGATGCCGCCGTTGTCGCCGACGACAATGACGTTGCCCGCAGAGTCCGTGGCCAAGTTGTAAGCCACGTCCGTTGAGGAACCACCCGTGGTGCCGAACCGCTGCGCCCAAACCTGCTTGTCGTTCTGCGCGAGCACGAACACCTGGCCCAAAAGCAACAATACGGTTGTGACGAACGAAGAAACGGTATTCATGTTCCAAAAATTTTCCCGCCCAGATCTTAAGAAGTCGCAGTATTGCATGACATTTGTTGCTGTCGGTAGATGAGCGCTGTACGGCTCGTTGGTCTGGTACAAATACGAGTAAAAAATACTGCGCGTGAGAGCTACCTTCTGACTTGTACGACGCGGAAACGAGTGCTATACCTCGCTGCATGGAATCAAGACTGATCTGCGGTGACTGCCTGCCTGTCATGCGTGAGCTGCCAGCCGAGTCAGTAGATGTTGTCGTTACTTCACGCCTTACAACCTCGGGATCGGCTACAGTGCGTATCGCGACACGTTGCCGCGCGAGGAATACCTCCGGTGGACCGTCGCATGGTGTCGTGAGGTGAAGCGGTTGTTGAAGGATAACGGCTCGTTCTTCCTGAACATCGGCGCGGCGCCGAGCAACCCGATGTTGCCGCATGAAGTGGTGATCGCGTTGCGCGATGAGTTCGTGCTGCAGAACACGTTTCACTGGATCAAGTCGATCACGGTGGACACGCGTGCTGGCGACGAGATCTCCGTCGGACATTTCAAGCCGGTGAACTCGAAGCGGTTCGTTACGGATTGTCATGAGTATCTGTTCCATCTGACCAAACATGGTGATGTGCCGCTGGACCGGCTCTCGGTCGGTGTGGCTTACACGGACAAGAGCAACATTGCGCGTTGGGGACACACGAACGGGC
>DATHEW010000285.1:0-2935 GCA_035318425.1 Candidatus Acidiferrum sp.
TGACGCGCCGGAGGCTTCAGCGTCGAGGAGATTAGATTTTAAACAGAGCACGATGTCGTAATGACTTCGCGCTGGCGCACCGGCCAATTTGCTTTTAAAACAGCACCGCAATATCAACGCACAGGAAAATTATGGCTGAACGAATTGGATTTGTCGGTGTGGGACGCATGGGCGCGAATATGGCGCGGCGTCTCGCGGAATCTGGATACACGGTCAGCGCTGTGTACGATATCAACCGCGCTGCCGCGACTTCGCTGGCACAGGAACTCGGCGCCGCCGCTTCACCAGTCCTCGCGCGCGTGACGGAACTCTCGGATGTCGTCATCACCGTCGTGACGGATGACAACGCGATGCGCAAAATCTTCTCCGGTGCGAAGGACCATCTATTGCGGAACGCTCGCGGTAAAATTTTCATCAACTGCGCGACGCTCTCGCCGAAGATTCACGTCGAGATTGAGAAGCTGGCGAAACGATCTGGTGCGCGGTCGCTCGAAGCCTGCATGGCCAGCAGCATCACGCAGGCGCGGCAAGGCACGCTCTATCTCATGTGCGGCGGGGAAAAAGCCACGTTCGAGAAACTGAAACCGTTGCTCAACAAGCTGAGTGATGGCGGCAAGCTGCTGCGTTACATCGGACCCGCGGGCACGGCGGCGCAGGTCAAGGCGCTCGTGAACATGGTGATGAACACCAATACCGCCGGACTCGCGGAGGGGCTTGCGCTCGGTGACGCGCTCGGGTTGGACCTGACGACATTGCGTGAAGTCTTTTCCCAGACTGGCGCCAACTCGCGCGTGTTGCAGACCGACGGCGAGGACATGCAGAATCGCGACCACTCCTGTTATTTTTCCGCGGCCCACGCCGCGAAGGATTCCGGGATCGCACTCGCACTTGCGAAACAACAGAAGCTCGATCTGCCTCTCGCGGCCGCTTCGCTCAAGCAATTTTCCAAAATGGTGAAGCTTGGTATTGGCGAACTCGACAAAAGCGGCGTGGCTGAACTGACCTTCAAAGGGCGCAGCCCAAAGGCGCGCAAGAAATGACATGCGACTGATCCCGGCATTCGTTCTCGTTCTGCTCGGCGCGTTCAGCGTTCGCGCGGCGGCCCCCCTGGTGCGCCTGCACTCTCACAACGACTACGAACACGTCCGCCCACTGGCCGATGCGATGTCTCACGGGTTCTGGAGCGTGGAAGCTGACGTGTGGCTCACGAACGGCCAACTGCTCGTAGCGCATGATCTCGCGAACGTTTCCCGGAACCGCACGCTGCAATCGCTCTATCTCGATCCTCTCCGAGCATTCGCCGCGACGAACGCCTCGCTGTTCGCGACGGCCGGACCGATCACATTGCTTGTCGATGTGAAATCGGACGGCACCAATACGTGGCACGCTTTGCGCGATGTGTTCCGCGGCTACACCAATCTTCTCACGCGTTTTGAGAGCAACCACATTCATACCAATGCCGTCATCGTCATCATTTCCGGCAACCGCGCCACTCAACTCATCGCGAACGAATCGGCGCGCTATGCTGCGGTCGATGGGCGTCTGCCCGATCTGGATGCGAATCCGCCGGCCGCTCTCGTGCCGCTGGTCAGCGACAACTGGACGAAGCATTTCAAGTGGCGAGGACAAGGTCCCATTTCCGTGGATGAACGAGAAAAGCTCCATGCGCTCGTCGCGCGTTCGCACGCCCAAGGGCGGCGCATTCGTTTGTGGGCGGCGCCGGATTCACCAGCAGGCTGGCGCGAGTTATTCGATGCGGAAGTTGATTTGGTGAACACGGATCGTTTGGCGGAAGCAGAAAAGTTTCTTCAAAACCGTTAGGGCCCGCGCTCGGAGAACGACGGCAATTCCACATTTCACTTCATCGCTTCGCACTGTTGACGCATGTTGCGGCGCGATGGAACCGCTGCGGGAAGAACTGATCCTCCAACACGTGCGTGCTGCGCTCGCCGAGGATGTCGGCACGGGCGATGTGACGACGGTCGCGACCATTCCTCCTGACGCAACTTCCACCGCGCGTATGGTGGCGCGAGAACCGATGTCGATCGCTGGACTTGATTTGGCGGCCGCGGCATTTCGGCAACTTGCGCCGAACATCGTTATCCAATTCTCTGCGCGCGATGGGCAGCGAATTGGCGCAGGCGGCGTCCTGCTCACGGTCTCTGGTTCTGTGCGCGCCATCCTCACCGGTGAGCGAATCGCGCTGAATTTCGTCCAAAGACTTTCCGGCGTAGCGACGCTGACGGCGCAGTTCGTCGAGGCCGTCCGATTTACGCACACCCGCATTCTCGACACACGCAAGACGACGCCTGGCTGGCGTGATCTGGAAAAATATGCTGTCGCTTGCGGCGGAGGTCAGAACCATCGCTTCGGCCTCTGGGACATGGTGTTGATTAAAGACAATCATCTCGTCGCTTTGCGCGATGCGAAGCCGAACGCCATTGCTGCTGCCGTGAATCGCGCGCGCCAGTATTCGCCGCAGCTCAAAGTTGAAGTCGAAGCCGACACCCTCGATCAAGTCGCGCAAGCTGTGGATGCCGGCGCTGACATCGTGTTGCTCGATAATATGCGCCTCGATCAATTGCGCGCAGCGGTGGCCTTCGTCGATGGCCGTGCGAAGACCGAAGCGAGCGGCGGTGTCACTCTCCAAACCGTGCGCGGCATTGCCGAGACAGGCGTCGATTTCATCTCTGCCGGCGCCATCACCCACTCCGCTCGCGCGGTAGATATTGGTTTGGACTTTCAATGATTTACGATGAGCCCTGATGCCTGGATCCTCCGCCGCTTACGGCAGAACAGTTCTACTGCCGCGAGTGATCTCGCCTCTGCGGCGGGCCTGAGCGAACGCGAACTTAACACCCGCATCGCTGAGTTGCGCGCGCTGGGCTACGACATCGCGAGCACACCCCACCAGGGCTTTCGCCTGATCGCTTCA
>DATHEW010000286.1:0-2292 GCA_035318425.1 Candidatus Acidiferrum sp.
CTGTGTTTACTGCGACCTGTGGAAGAACGCGCTGGACACGACCGTGCCGATCGGCGCGATTCCGGCGCAGATTGATTTTGCGCTCGATGAACTGCGACGCGGCAACACCCGTGCCGCGTCTCTCAAACAATTGAAGCTCTACAACGCCGGGAGTTTCTTCGATCGCGCCGCCATTCCGCCGCAAGATTTCCCTGCCGTTGCTGAGCGCGGACGAGGGTTCGAGCGCGTCATCGTCGAGTGTCATCCAGCATTGGTTGGCGATTCCGCAGTGCGATTCCGAGATTTGCTTCAAGCCGCCGAGGGCGGTTCGACGCTTGAGGTGGCGATGGGTCTGGAGATCGCCGATGACGAAATCCTCAGCCGCATGAACAAACGCATGACGCTCGCGATGTTCGCCCGCTCCGCGCGTTTTTTGCAAACCCACGACATCGCCGTCCGCGCCTTCGTGATGATCAAGCCACCGTTCGTGCGTGATGAAGACGAGGCGATTGAGTTCGCCACCCGATCGGCGCGCTTTGCTTTCGACTGTGGCGCTACTGCCGTGTCACTTATTCCAGCGCGGTTCGGTACGGAGGAACTTTCTGCGCTGGCCGCTCGTGGTGAATTCTCTCCGCCAACGCTGGCGACCATCGAGGCAGCCCTTGCCGCCTCCATGTCATTAAAGGAAGGGCGCGTCTTCGTGGACTTGTGGAATCTCGAGTTATTCTCCACGTGCAACTGCTGCTTCGAAGCCCGGCGCGAACGCTTGATCGCGATCAATCAGGGACAGGCACTCGTCCCGCCAGTCCACTGCCATTGCGGATGACGTCCTTCCTACTGCGCTCGTCCCGGCAAGCGCAGTCTCGTTTTCGCCCATTCCATCTTCCGCACTTCACCCGGTAGCGGGCGATCGAACGCTTGAGTAGTTTGAGTGCGTCATCAATCGATGTGGGGGCATAGAAAGGTGACACGCAGGTTGGGGCACTTGGGGCAAGACCTGCAAAACTGAAGACGCCGGACGCCTTGTCCGGCGTTTTCTCTTTTCTGGCGTTCATCTCAGCCGAATCTTCGAGAACCACGAATCAACACCAATGGATACGAATTCTACTGAATGAAAATGACCTCTGCGTTGAGTCCAATGTGCTCGCTAAAGAGTGAATACCATCTGAAGCCGCCGTTCAGCTCTGCGCGCCCGTCTTTCGAGAAAGCCGGAACGAAGCAGGGCTCGAGGAAATTTAAGTTCCGGGTCGAGGTGTGTGAAGCACCAAACGGGTTCGCCTGACGTTCCCGGACCAAAGCGAAGCGCTGCATGGGGCTGGTTCGCTTTGTTTCCCTTGTTCCCATCTGTTTCTACTGCATGGTTCCGGCTCAGTGCCGCCTCAGGGGCGCTGCCGCATTGACCGTTCTAAGTTTGGATACACTGGATGGGAATTCTTTGGGAGCCGCTGTCGCCGTCCTCCGACTGCAACACCGTTCCGCCGGGCGCGTGCGGCCAGCAGACGAAAGCCGATCCTGCAAAGATGCTCGAAATCATTCGCCGTGTACAGGTGCTCCAGAGCCGTGGCGAAATGGAGTTCACCCCGCAGATATGCCAACTCGTCGCGGGTGAACGCGGTCGTTAGCAAGTTCTCCAGCATCATGGTCACGCTGCATGATCGTTCGCTTGAGATGCTCCGTCTATGGGGGCGCTCCCCGAAATTGTTCCCTGTAGGCATACTAGGGTTGATCCGAGATTAGCGTTTGAGTGAACGGTCCGCGTCTCTCTTGCGCAACAAGGTTGAAGAGACGTTCACGCGGCATGTAGTTTCTCGCGCGTGAAACGAGACAGGCCAATGATCGACCCATGACTCTGCCTTTGAATCCCGCATTGAAACGTTTGCCCATCTATCAGCCGGGCCGTCCGATCGAGGAGGTCGCGCGTGAACTCGGATTGCCAGCCGCGGACTTCATCAAGCTCGCTTCGAATGAAAATCCGTTCGGGCCATCGCCACTTGCGATTGCCGCGGTCGAGAAAGCGTTGCACCTGGCGCATCTCTATCCCGATGGCAGCGGGTTTTATCTGAAGCAAAAACTCGCGGCGAAGCTGTCGGTGTCACCGGAAAATCTCATCCTCGGCAATGGTTCGAACGACATCATTGAGTTCATCGCGCACGCGCTGCTCGATGCCGAATCCGAGGTGGTAGTCTCGCAGTATTGCTTCGCGGTTTATCCGATCGTAACGGCGCTTTTCGGCGCCAGGCTCGTCACGGTTCCGGCCCAGCATTTTGGCCATGATCTTCCTGGGATGCTCCGAGCGATCACGCCGCGCACCAA
>DATHEW010000287.1:0-5654 GCA_035318425.1 Candidatus Acidiferrum sp.
GCGAGCGCGAGCGTGGTGCCGGCGAGGCCGATCACGGCATCCGTGCGCTCCGGTTCGACGACGCCGCCGATCTCGCGCAAGCCTTGCAACGCTTTGTTGTACGCCTGAGACGCAGCGAGAATATCGCGCTGCGCCTCGAACGTGCGGCCCTGAACAATCAGGTTGCGAACGCTCATCAGCTTGTTCTCGCGACGCACCGCCGCATCGATGGCGGCTTGCGTATCAGGAGTTACGTCCTGTGCGTAAAGGACTGGCGACGCGGCAACGACTACGGCCAGACACAGCGAAGGAAAGACAGCATGATTCATCGGATGCGAAACTCAATTATGGGACGACGGCGCAATGACATTATTTCCTGATCGTTGTACGTCGGTTGTTTGAGCGTGCGGAGACTACAACCTCATTTTCCGTGATAGCAACGATAATGTAATCTTCACCGCCCACCGAGATCACATCACCCGCGCGCTTGTTGTTGAAGCTCTGGTTCTCGGGCGGATATTGCAGGTCAGCGCTGAATCCCTCCACCTGCGTGTACGGCTTGTCGATCGTGATGGGGACCTTCTCTCCCGTGGTCAGTTCGACCACTGCCTCCGGTTTTTCCGGCGTGCCGCGAATGTCGCGCAGCGTGAAGAGCTTGGTGGTGTGTTGATTGTTCGTGGAGAGATATTGAGAAATTTTCCGCCGCATTCCCGCGTTCGTGGAAGCCTCCTGAACGGCGCCCATGTACAATCCGCCAGGGGTTGGGCGATCGATGGTGATCACGGTACTCAGCGGCGTCGTCTTCACCAGTTTCATTGCCGCACCACCGACCTCCGTCCCCTGCTCAATCTTCATCCACGATCCATCCGGCCGTTTCTGCCACTTCACGGAGTTGAATATGTAATGCGGCAAACCAAAGTCGAGCGCGGGCGGGTTCTTTGCTTTCTCCAAGGCATTCGAGAACAGCGCAAGATCTACCGCTGCCACTGCTTTGCCCTGCTTTTTTAGAACGGTGCGGTCGTACTCCCGAATTTTCACTTCCTCCGCCTGCCGCACGCCGTACAAGTAAACGACAGCCCCGAGAAAGGCGACCAGCGCGAGCGCCACGATCACTTTCTCGTAGTGCTTGATGAACAGACCGCCAATGTTTCGCAGGAAGCTCATCGCTATTTCGCCGGTTTGATCACTTCCAGTTTCATCACCACGCGGAGCAGTCGCTCGTTCAGAATCGTTTCAAGGCCGGTCGGCGCAACAGTTCCGGGTCGCGCACCGCGGCGCGCGGGCGGAGCATTGGCCGGTGCGACGGGAGCCAGCGGCTTGAGCATCGGCTCCGCGGCATCCACCACCACGGAGCGGACCACGTACGCCTCGGGCATTCGGGATATTCCTTCCAACACGGTTGCCAACTCAGGCGTGAACGAGTGGAACACCACTTCGTAAGGCCACATCGTCATGCCGGTCTCAGCGTTCAAATTCGGCGTTTCGTTCACGTAATCCCCGGCCGCGGTCGGCGCTGGAACCTCATCGTTCACGCGGGCCCGGCGGACTCGTTCGAGACGGTTGACCTTCGCCTTGAAGAGCAGCGACGAAAGCTGCTTCACCTCGGCGAGGCGTTCGTTCAACGGCTGCAAGCTCGCGGGCGGAAACGAAACCGGCAGCCACTGGCTGTCAAAGCTGTAGTGGTAGTTCGTCTCCACGCGTATGCCCGCGGCAGTGGCTTCCTTCGTCAATTCGTCGATCGTGTTGTGCAGCAACGCCGCGAAGGTTTGATTGTTCAGCGGCGAGGCGGGTGCAGGGGAAGGCGGGAAAAACTTTTTGGCTTCCGCGGCGAAATCGTTGACTCGTTTCAATTCGCGCTGGGCAATCGCGATATTGCTGGCGCTCGGGTACTGGGGGGCGCTGGTCAGAGTGTTCAGTTCAGACTTCAAGCCGCCAATCTCTTCATCGACGGCTTTGTTCTTCTCCATCGCGCTCCAAAGATACCAGCCGCCGAAGCCAAACAGAGCCAACGCGACAGCCGCGCTGATCACCACGACAAGATTACGTTTAATCCAAGGCATCTTATAGCTTCAGCGGGTTCTTCAGCGTGACGTGCATCTGGAATGTGAACGTGTTGCCGTCCGGCACGACTGATCCGCCGGGAGGAAAACCGGTGTTGGTAGAAACGAACATCGCGTTCGCCTTCAATTCGTTCTCAAGGAGGAACGCGAGATTCTGATTGGCATCCGCCTTGCCGGTGCGCTGCACCATATCGACGGCGCGCACCAGCAACGTCACGGTGTGGCAGGGCATCCCCACGCCGGGACCGGTTCCGCCGCCCGCACCGGGACCGCCACGGCCGCCACGACCACCAAATCCTCCAGGCCCGCCGCCATCCATCGGTCCGCCGCCGCCCGGTCCACCGAAACGCCCACCACGTCCGCGCGGGGGCGGGTTAAACTGCGGCGGTGGCGCTCCACCACCAGTGGCTTCGCCGCTGCAATCCGGGACGAAGCGCTCGACCCAAACACCGGCATCCACATTGAATTGTTCGTGAGCTTTGCGCTCGGTCGCGATCAACACCGATCGGAAATTCGTCAGCACGTTGCCCCAGTACGGTTTGTCGTTCAGCCATTCGATGTACTGCTCTGCCTGCGCTTGCGCCACCGTGAGCTGCTTGATCTCTCGATCCAGTTTGTCCTTCGTGGTCTTGAACCTTGAAACCTCGCCGAGCAAGCGGTCGCGCGATGCCGTCTTCGACTCCGCGATCTTGTTATAGAAAAATCCGTAAGCCCAAATGATCGCGACCACACACGCCATCGTGGCGATGAGGTAAGGTTTCTTCGCGCCAAACTCGCGGCCTTTCACCGCGCTCTTCGGCATCAGGTTCAGTTCCACGGGACAGTGCGCAAGGTTGCGCAGGCCGAGTCCGACGAGCTCGCCCATCTGATGACCCACCTTCGCCAGTTCCTCGATGTTCACCGCCGGATCGATCTGCACATTGCGCAGCGGATTGAAGTACTCCACCGGCAAGTTCAGCTTCTCCGCGAAGAATTGCGCCGTGTAAGGCATGGCCGAAGCGCCGCCCGACAAAAACAGCCGCACCGGCGCGGCGCCACCCTGCTGGCCGCGATAGAACTGGATCGTCTGGTTCACCTGGATATGCAGGCGAGTCATTACCTGACGCGCGATCTTCGAGATCGCCTGCTGCGCGGGATCATCAGGCTCCTCGTACGCGCCGCCGAGGCTCACGAAGCCCTGCGAAATCTTCAACTCCTCCGCCGCATCAAAGCTTAGCTTCGACTCCTTCGCGAAATCGACCGTGATTGAATTCGCGCCAATGTTAATGCCGCGCGCGTAGATATTGTCTTTGTCGAAGAAAAGCAGGTTGCTGGTCTTCGCGCCAATATCGAGCAGCATCGTGCAGCCCTCGAGATCGCCGTAGTTGTAACGAAATGCATTCGCGAGCGCGGCAGGCGAGACATCCACCACGCCGAGTTTTAAGCCCGCATGTTCCGTCGTCCTGAAAAGTCCTTCGACGATCTCCGACTTGATCGCCACCAGCAGCACTTCCAGTTCGCCAGTCGGAGTCGCGCCGAGGATTTGATAATCCCACACCACTTCCTCGAGTGGGAAAGGCACGTTCTGTTGCGCCTCGTACTGAATGATCTGGGGAACCTTGGAATTATCGACCGGGGGCAGCTTGACGAACTTGGAAAAAACGTGAAATCCCGGCGCGCAAACATTTGCCTGCTTCGATCCAGTGCCAGACTCAGCGAGCACTTCCTGCAACGCTTTTTGAATCGCCGCCTCGCGCGTGCTCTCCTGCATCGCGTCGGGTCCGAGCGCGCGAAACGCGTAGAAACTCAGGCGGAGTCCGCCTGCTTCATTCGGCTCAAACGCACCGACCTTCAGGGTCGAAGCCCCAAGATCCAGCGCCAAAAATGATTTCGCGTTCAGCATCGCACAAGTATGCGTCCGCATGATCGCGAACGTCGCGGTCGATGCGGAGTCACGGTGCGTACTCTAAACGCAACGAGACGGTCAAACAGAAAACTCTCACATCGAGACTCGCGTCAATTATTCGCGCATCTTCCCGGAAGCATTTCTGTGTGAACCGTTTCCAACTTACATGCCGCGTCACGAGACCAGAAGTATTATTCCAACTTTGCGAGATCAAATGCGGGTACAAGGAGCCGATCTCTTTTCATCCGTCAGCTTTCTCGGCCAAAACAACCCGAACAGGAACTACGCGACTACCGCCGCGCCTCCCAGTTCGACGAACACCCGACTGAGCGCGACCTCATGAACCATTTGCCGGAAAAAGATCGCTGAAAACTTCCCAACCACGAAGAGCACCAAGAATAATCGCACGGAGCGCCAGCCACGCATGTGACCGTGGACGATAAGAAAGAGCAATGCCCATGCGGCTGCACCTATAAGCGCGCCCGTTTGGGAGCCGTAAGGGAGGGCGTACCCAAACTGTGAGGCTACGAAAAACCCAACCAGCAGAAAAACTGGAATCAGAAGTCCGAACGGCAAGAGCTTTCTCATGGGAAGAGCATCCTCTTCGTCACTTCTTCACCTGATCCGTCGGCAATGGCACCTGGCCCACGCGCGTGAGATAATAAATCAGGTCGCGCACTTCCTGGTCCTTCAACGTCGCGAGCAATCCTTCCGGCATCATCGAAAGCTGGCTCTGATGCTGGCTCTCGATTTCGCCGCGCGGAATGGTCACGAGTTCATTCGCCGTCTGGAGCACGATGGATTTGTCGTCCTGTCGCTTGATGATGCCGGTGAGACTCCGTCCGTCTTTCGTCTCGATTTCATTGGCGCGATACTCATTTGGAATCACCGCATTCGGATCGAGAATGTTTTCGAGCAGATAATTGATATCGCTGCGCGCCGCGCCCGTGATGTCCGGTCCCACTTTCCCGCCGGTGTCGAACAACGTGTGGCATTGGCCGCAAATCCTGTCGTACACCAACCGCCCCGGCGATGCATTCCCCGGCTGCGATCCGCCAGCGCGATACAGATTGCGATACTTCTCGATCTCCGTCTTCTTGTCCGCGCTCACGTCGCGGGATGTCCCGTAGATCTTCACCACTTGCTGCTGCACGTCGTCGTCCTTCACGTTGCGAAGCTGCCGCACCACTTCAGCCGTCATGTCCTGCTTCGGAACTTTGCCCGTCGTGATCGCGGCGAGCAGCGGCCTAGCGTAATTCGCGCGCGATGACAGCGTGCTCAACGCATCGCGCTTCTGTGCATCGTTCAACGACGAATAAACTCCCAGGATCGCGTCTGCCGTCTTCGGATCATTGAACCCGCCAAGCGCGCGAAGCGCCGCGGATTGCAAATCACGATCGCCGAGCAACGACTGAAGTGCCGGCGGCAATTCCGTGTCTTTCACGCTCATCAGCGAATCCAAGGCCGCGCGACGCGACGCGAGCGAAGCCGAACCATCCCCCAACGTCTTGCGCAACGAAGCGAGCGCGTTCTTGCTTCCGAACGTCAGCGAAATAGTCTGCCCGAGCGTGCGCACATCGGCGTTGTCACTCTTCGCCAATTTGGTTTCCACATCATCCCATCCGGCCGGCATCGGCACGCTGCGTTGGCCTTTCAGCGCGGCGCTCAATCCTTGAAGCATATCAAGTTGTTTCGCCGTGTCACTGAGGTCGGCGAGCTTCTCGGTGATC
>DATHEW010000288.1:0-4377 GCA_035318425.1 Candidatus Acidiferrum sp.
TGACATGAAGCGCACGATGTTGTCGAATTGGTTGTCGCCGTAATACGGTCCCAGCACTTCGCCCAACTTGTGTTGCTCGGCGGACGGGAGTTTGAAGCCAAACTCCTTTTCCAGCGCGGCAGCGGCGCGAGCGCCAACCACGTCCGTGAGCTTGGTCCGCAAGGTGTCGTGAACAGGGCCGTAGAATTCCATCGCCTCAGCCACACTCATCTGGTGGACCTTGATGGCGACGATGTACAATCCCGTGCGGGAGAAGAAATCAATGACGTTACCGGGACGGCCAGTGGGGAAACGAAAATTGTCCGGCTTGATCAGAACGAGAGTTCGCAACGGCATCTCGCCGCTGGGGTATGTGACGACGTTTTCTAGGATGCCGCCGTCGATGTCCGAATACTCGGACCAAAGCTTCAGCTTGAGTTGCGCTTCGCCGACGTTCGGAGCCGCCAGCACCGCCGGCTCGAAGTAACGCACCTGGCCATTGTCATCGAGGATGAGGTCTCCGTAGGTGTCCCGAATGGTTTCGCCGCCATTGCGATCGGCGGAAATATTGCCGATGACGGAGCGCACTTTGCGCACCGCGTCCTCTCCTTTGAACAGAAACATCAACGCGCGCCGCCGCCGGCCACTCTTGGGGTCGGGCGAAAGGTTCTTGAGGATGTAAGAACGAATCAACTCTTGAACTCGGCGGTCTTGCGGGTCATCGGCCGAGACGATTACTTCCGAATACCGCTGAACGAGTTCGGAACTGGGCGCGTACATTCGGGCGCCGACCATTTCGAGCCCGGTGCGCGTGATCAACCGCGCTAGAATGCCGCCCGTTCGCGACTTGTGCAGCGAGTAGGGCGTGACGATGACGTACGCGAGTTCCTGAGCCATACCAAAACCAACAACTAAGAGCCGGACGGCGCCGCGGGAGCCGAGGGAGGAGATGATTCAGGGGCGGATGGGCTCGCCTTGCCTCCGAGGATCTTGAACATGACCGTGCCGCAGGTCGGGCACTTGCCCTTGATCGCCTTACGGCCGTTCTTCATGGTTTCCTCGACGGCGTTGGAAATCTCCTTCTTGGCCTTGCACTTAACGCAATATCCTTCGGGCATAAACCTTTCCGGCCAGACGCTCCATGCGCCGGGCAGTTAATGCGGGTTACCTTACGTGTCAGTGAAATAGAGCGTCAACTGCCATTCGAAACCGCGTCCCGCAAGGCGTTTGCCACAGAGGCACAGAGGCACGGAGAATTGCCTTTCCCAACGACTTCTTCGACGTCCATGCGTCAGAGGGACTCAGGCGAGGATGCCTTTGACGACTTCGCCGTGAATGTCCGTGAGTCGGAAGTCGCGGCCCTGGAAGCGATACGTCAGCTTCTCGTGTTCGATACCGAGACAGTGCAGGATCGTGGCGTTCAAGTCGTGGATGTGGACCGGGTTCTCGACCACGTTGTAACAAAAGTCGTCGGTCTGGCCGTAAACATAGCCGGGTTTGACCCCACCGCCCGCCATCCACACCGCGAAGTTTCGGCCGTGATGATCGCGGCCGTAGTTCTCCTTCTCTATCTTGCCTTGAGAATAAACCGTTCGGCCAAACTCGCCGCCCCAGATCACTAGCGTGTCATCGAGCAAGCCACGTTGCTTCAAGTCCTTCACAAGCGCGGCACTGGCCTGGTCCGTGTCCTTGCATTGTTCACGCAAACGCTTGGGCAGATTGCTGTGCTGGTCCCAGCCGCGATGATAAAGCTGAATGAAACGCACGCCCCGCTCGGCCATGCGCCGTGCCTGCAAACAATTGTAGGCAAACGTGCCGGGCTTCTTCACATCCGAACCGTACATCTCGAGCGTCGCCTCCGTCTCTTTTGAAACGTCTGTGAGGTCCGGCACCGATGTCTGCATCCGATACGCCATCTCGTATTGAGCGATGCGCGTGTTGATCTCGGGATCAGCGTATTGTTTTGCCTGGCGCGCGTTCAACTTCGCCATGCCATCCAGCATGCGGCGGCGGGTCTTCGCATCAACGCCCGGAGGGTTTGAGAGATACAGCACCGGGTCACCGACGCCGCGAAACTGCACGCCCTGATATTCGCTGGGCAGAAAGCCGCTGCCCCACAAACGTGTGTAGAGCGGCTGATCGCTCTCCTTGCCATTCGAGATCATCACGATGAACCCGGGCAAGTTCTCATTCGCGCTGCCGAGACCGTAGCTGAACCACGAACCCATACACGGCCGGCCAGGCTGTTGAAATCCTGTCTGGATGAACGTGATCGCGGGATCGTGATTGATCGCCTCGGTGTTCACTGTCTTCACCACGCAAATGTCGTCGGCAATGCTGGCGATATTCGGGATCAATTCGCTGAACCACGCGCCGTGCTTTCCGTGCTGGCCGAACTTGAACATCGACTTCACGCACGGGAAATTCTTCTGTCCGCTCGTCATCCCGGTGAGCCGCTGCCCCATGCGAATGGAGTCCGGCAACTCCGTGTTGTGCAACTTTTCCAGCTCCGGCTTGTGATCGAACAAATCGATCTGCGACGGCCCACCCGCCATGAATAGATAAATAACACGCTTCGCCTTCGGGGTGAAATGCGGCACGCCTGGCAGTCCGCCGACGCGCTCTTCCTTCTTCTCGCCTGTGATCGCCGCCATCAGCGATGGATTCAGGATCGAACCGAGCGCCGCGGCGCCGATGCCCGTGGCGGCGCGTCCGAAGAAATGCCGGCGATTGATTAACAATTGCTTATCTCGAATGGGGTCCATACGTCAGTTCTTCGTGATCGTTTCGTCCAGGTTCAGCATCATGCTCGCGACCGTTGTCCACGCGGCGAGTTCACTCACATCGAGACTCTCCTTCGCCTTGAAGGCGCCCACGCTCAACAGCTTTTTCGCCGATTCATTGTCCGCTTTGTACGTCGCGAGCTGTTGCTGCAACACATCGAGCAGAATCTTCGCTTCGTCCTTCGTCGGCTTGCGCGAAGTCGCGAGGCGGAATCCATACGCGATCCGCGACTCAACATCCTTGCCGCCTTCCAAAATCATGCGGTGACCAAACGCGCGCGACGCTTCGACGAACTGAAGATCGTTCATCAACGCCAGCGCTTGCAACGGCGTGTTCGTGCGCGGCCGCCGCACCACGCAATACTCACGCGTCGGCGCGTCGAAGATCATCATGTTCGGCGGCGGGCTTTGGCGTTTCCAGTAAGTGTAGAGTGCGCGGCGATACGCCGCCTCGCCCTTGTCCGGCACGTACTTTTGCGAGTTGTTGAATGACACCGCTTCCCACAACCCAGGCGGCTCGTACGGCTTCACGCTCTTTCCGCCGAGTTGGTCCGTGAGCAGTCCGCTTACTTCCAATGCCACGTCGCGCACGACTTCGGCATCGACGCGGAATCGCGGCCCGCGCGCGAGCAGACGGTTCTCGGGATCGCGCGCCAGTAACTCCGGCGTGAACCTCGATGATTGCCGATACGTCGCGGAGGAAAGCATCAGACGCATCATGTGTTTCACATCCCAGTCGCTCTGCATGAACTCCGTCGCAAGCCAGTCGAGCAACTCAGGGTGCGATGGTTGATCACCTTGAATTCCAAAGTCCTCTGCCGTCTTCACCAGACCAACACCGAAAAGCTGCTGCCAAAAACGATTCACCGTCACTCGCGCGGTCAGCGGATGGTTCGTCTCCACCAACCACTTCGCGAAACCCAGGCGGTTTGTGGGCGCGCCGGCGGGAAGCGGTGGCAGAATCGAGGGCAACCCTGGCGAAACCTTGTCACCCTTCTTGTCGTACTCGCCGCGAATGAGCATGAACGTGTCGCGCTGCTTTTCCATTTCCTTCGCCACCAGCGTGGTAGGAATCGCCTTCTCGATGGTATTGTTCTCGTCGTTCCATTTCTCGACCTGCTCGAACGTCTCCTTGAAATCCGGCGAGTTCAGCTTGCGATAAACGACGCGCACCTTCTTTGCCTGCGCTTCGTTGAACTTCTTCGTGGCGGCGAATAATGCCGCTGTGTCTGCTGGGATGCCGTCTCCACTATCCAGGTTCGATTTGAACGTGAAGTAAGCGGCGCCCTGCGTGGTCACGATCTTAAGAAGAACCTTGTTTTCGCCCTGCTTCAGATTGATCGCGAGTTTGGTCGCCTCGGCTTTCGTTCCGCGCTCGGCCACGAGTTTTCCATTCACCCACAGCTTGAAAAGATCGTCCGCTCGCAAGCTCACATCGATCTTCCGCGCGCTCGGCATTTTGATCGTGCGGTAGAGATAATACGCGCCGTGAACGCCGTGCAGGTCCTGCACGAGCAGATTGTCTTTGCCATCAGCGAAGTCTGGCTTGGCGCTCCACTTGATCTCCTCGCGCACGCCCGCGTAAGCCTTCTTCAAATCGACCTTCGTCTCCGGC
>DATHEW010000289.1:0-2118 GCA_035318425.1 Candidatus Acidiferrum sp.
TTGCCGCGCGTGAGTTCCGCCACGTCGGGGTTTTTCTTCTGTGGCATCAACGATGAGCCGGTCGTGTAAGCGTCCGCGATCTTGATGAAGTTGAACTCCGCGCTCGCCCAGAGAATCACGTCTTCAGCGAGACGCGACAAATGCACCCCCAGCAATGCCGCGCCCGCGCAAAACTCGATCGCAAAGTCACGATCGCTCACGCCGTCCATGGAATTCTGCGTGACCTGCGGACGGCCCTTCGCATCCACGAACCCGAGCAGTCGCGCTACCATTTCGCGATCGAGCGGCAAGGTGGAACCAGCGATGGCGCCATTGCCGAGCGGGCAGACATTCACGCGCTGAAAACAATCCGCCAACCGCTGATGATCGCGCTCCAGCATCTCGACGTAGGCAAGCAAATGATGCGCGAAGTAAACCGGCTGAGCGCGTTGCACATGCGTGTAGCCAGGAATGATGACCGAGGAATTGTTTTCGCCAAGAGTCACCAGCGCTCGCTGCATGTCGCGAATCTCTTCACCGAGCGATGCGATTTCGTCGCGTACCCACATGCGGATATCGAGTGCGACCTGATCATTGCGTGAGCGCGCGGTGTGGAGCTTCGCGCCGGCGGGAATGCGCTTCGTCAACTCGGCTTCGATGTTCATGTGAACGTCTTCCAGTTCGACCTTCCACTTGAACTTCCCATCCGAGATCTCCTGCCCGATCTGCTCCAGGCCGGCCGTGATCGCATCGCGTTCCTTGCGGGTGAGCACGCCAATGCTTTCGAGCATCGTGGCATGTGCAATCGACCCCACGATGTCGTGTTTCCACAGCCGGTGATCGAACGAAATGGATTCTGAAAACGCCGCGACATCCGCCGCCGGGCCGCCGCTGAACCGTCCGCTACGGGAGACAACACGTTTGCTCATGAACAGTGGGCGCACTGTGGAAAAACTCCTTGGTGATGTCACGTGTTTGCGGCGCGTCGCCTGCGCCGCCACGACCTGTACGCGCCCATTGCGATCACGAGCACAGCGGCGATGGCGCCGATCAAAAGGAAGGGTTCTCTGTAATGTCTCTGCGAAGCGCGGATGAAATTGTTGAGAGCGGTGATCTTGCGCTGAAGGAGGTCGGCTTGCGGTGAACGCAAATCGAGCGCGCGCTGAAAAGCTGCCACCGCGAGGTTATAATTCCGCGAACGCATGCAACTTACTCCCAGCATTACGATGCACGCCGGCTCATTCTGATTCATGCCCGCCATGTAGAGAAGGCCCTCATCGAGCTTCGGGTCTTCGGCGAGGTTCCATTTGAAGCGGTACGCGGGTGGTGTGTCCGCTTCCGCTTGCGTCGCCGCGATCAAGTCACGGCTGCGCCCGTCCGCGTAGTCTTCGGGACGGACTTCGGCCAATCCGTTGGTATCGGTTGAAGAAGTGTCCGAGGGAGAAAATATGCCTTTGGCTACCTCGGAAATCCTGTTGTGAGATCGCAGAAAGCCGATCGTGAATTCGTCCACATACACGTGCCGTTTCTGATAAGCCGAGTCGCGCATCAGATATTGCAACAGCGCGAGGTGATACTTCTCCAAACCGTAGTGCGCGTTCGGATCGATCTCCAGGTCGCGGGCGATTTCCCGCTCTGCGTCAGCGTAACGACCGAGCAGATGATAGGCGGTGCCAAGATTGGCATGCAGACCGTAATCGTTTGGGAACTTCGAGATCACAGGTTCGAGGAGTGCGGCGGCTTCCGCGGCGCGACCGCTGCGCAGCATTGCTCCCGCAAGTTCGTTCCACCACGCCGCGTCCGATTCGCGGTGAGCAGCTTGAAGTTCGGCAATCTTCTTGGCGTATTTTGCTGAATCCTTCCTTGGCTCAGCGACGCCGAAAATCGTCTTCGCTAAGTCCGGCCGTTGCCATTTTTCCACCGTGAGCGTGTCGGCGTCCCAAATGCACGCGAGCAACTGTGTTCCGCACAGCGTGAGGTAGAGGAGGACCAGCGCTTTCATGGGAAGAGATGCTACCGCGTCTCGCGCGCGTGGCAAAATTCTTTGCGCATGAGAGCGCCTGGTGTTTGATGCGCGCCACATGAGCAAGACGGCTTTGATGTTTGCAGGACAGGGCGCGCAGGCGGTCGGCATGGGCA
>DATHEW010000290.1:0-6839 GCA_035318425.1 Candidatus Acidiferrum sp.
CGTGCTGTAGGTCTTGAACGAGGCATCGCCGAAATTCCGCTGGTCTTCCGTCTCGAACACTTCGCCTTCAAGACGCACCTCGCATCGCACGCCAGCAGCGACTTCATGCGTGATCGCCTGCACGTCCAGGAACGGCTGCCATGGAGCGATGTGTTTCGGAAACACCGTTTGCTCCACGGTCCCAGTCGTATGTTCGAGGGAACACGGTTTGCCCGCGCACTCGAACATGGGGTGCAACACACAGATTCCAATGCGGTTGCGCAGAAATTCCGATCTCGCTTCTCCGTCGAACACGAACGTCACCCGGCCATCAGCAGCGCCGCCGACCGTGCCGCGCCAGAAATATCGCAGGCCGCCTTCCTCACACTCCACATCGAACGTGAGGTCAAACGAGTCGGCGCGGACATCGCTCTTCAAATTGAGCAGGTGCCACGGGATCGTGTTCCAATTCTGGTCGCGCACCACCGCGTAAATGCTGCGCACCATCTCGTGATCGCCCAGCCGGATGTAACGTAGAAACCCGTTGTCCGGCTCAAAGATCATCGTCAGCGGTCCGGCGCGCAGCGCGAGCGGTTTGGGCGGCAGCTCTTCCTGTCCATAGAGCAGGATATTTTCGTTCAACATGGTTCCCATGGTTCCTTTTTGCGCGTGGTGTGTAGCGCTTGAGCAGCGGCACGTAAAGCCCGAGAACGTTTCATCACTTCCCTGCCCGCGAGTGGAACACGCTGTTGCGCTCTGGCTGAAATTCAATTCGCGATTTCTGCCAAAACGCGTTCAACATTCTGTTTCATGAAATCAAAACTGTTTTTCGCCGCATCCGCACTCTGCGCCGTGCTGTTCACCGGCTGTCTCGTGCCGTCATTGGAGCCGTTGTTCGAAGAGAAGGATCTCGTGGCCTACTCCGACCTGATCGGAACCTGGACGCAGGACGGCAAAGGCGAGGACTCGTGGCAATTCGAGAAGGACGGGAAATACTACAAGCTGACCCACGTGGACTCGAAGAAGCGGACGGCGACTTTCGTGGGTTCCGTGGGCAAACTCGGCACCAACGTGTTCCTGGATCTGTTTCCGGGCGACTCGAAACTTGAAGGCCAGGTGAACGATCTGCAACTCGTCCATCTCGCGCCGGTCCACACGTTCGTGAAGCTTTCGAAGCAAGGCTCCGCGTTGCACCTGACTGCGATGGACATCGAATGGCTGAACGAGGCGCTCAAACAAAACCCGAAACTCATTTCACACGTTAGCCGCAAGGAATACGCGATTCTCACGGCGTCCACCCCTGAGTTGCAGAAGTTCGTCACCACCTACGGCGACAACACGAACGTATTCAAGAACGTTATCAAGCTGGAGTCGAAGAAGTGATCAGCGCGTCCGCGTCGTGCGCGCCGCGACGTAGCGCGTCTCCGGGATAATGAACTTCTTCACTTCGACCGCGACGCGGGTCGGTTGAAATTCTTCGACGATGACTTGCGCGAGATCGGCCGCGAGCGTCTCGATCAGCTTCCAGTGCGCGCCATCTCCGAAGCGCAAGACACGCTGACTGACCGCATAATAATCGATCGTATTCGTCAGGTCATCGCTCGACGCCGCGGCGCTGAAGTCGTGTTCCATTTCGATGGTGATGAGCAGCCGCTGAGGTGTCGCGCGTTCCTCGTCCGGCACGCCAACGCAGAAAAACACTTCGAGATCGCGAATCGTGATCGTATCCATGCTTAAAGTTCACCTCCCTCGCAAATCGCTTCCAACAGAATGCGCGTGGGCTGGTTCAGCGCCAGCGCCAGCGCTTCCTCGATCGGCAACCAGCGAAATTCCTGCGCCTCATCATTCAACTGCACATCGAGCGGCTCGCGCGCGTGACAGGTGTAATTTAACAAAACGAAATGCGCCTTGCGATAGAACTCCTCCGATTCGATGCAGTCCTGCACCAGCACGAATCGAATGTCGCCGATGTCGAGATTGGTTTCCTCTTTCAACTCGCGCCGCAGCGCCTCCAGGCATGTCTCGCTGTAGCGCACTTTGCCGCCGGGAATGCCCCACATGTTTGACCACTTGTGCGTGCGGAACATCAGCACGTCACCATTCGTGGGATGGAAGATCACGGCGCCGACGGTCACGATGGGAAATGTATGCAAAGCGCTCGCGGCGTTGACCGTGACGGACGACTCGTGCGCGAGCAACTCACGCAATTCGCCTAGATGCTCCACGATCCTGTCAGGCACGGCGGCACGAAGTTGGACCAGGCTGTTGTATCCGGTCAGCACCGCGCAGGAATGCACGCCGCCGTGCTTCGCCGTCTCGATGTCGTGCTGCATATCTCCGATGAAAAGCGTCTCGTCGGGTATGAGCCGGTGCTGCTCCAGGATGGCGTGAATCTTTTCCCGCTTGTCCCACACGCCGATGAATGGTTCGTCGATGAACTCAGCGAACCCCGTCACCTCCGCCTGCACGCGAAAGTGATCCGGATGCACGCTGCTCAAAACGAAGGTGCGCATCTTCTGGGCGCGACAGAACTCGAGGAACTCCCGCGCGTGCGGTAGCGGCACGACTGATTCCTGGCACTGCCGGAAGTGGGAATGAAACCACGCTTCGAGTTTCTCCACGGGCACGCCTGGCGTGAACTTGTTGTAGAACTTCGTGAACGGCAGACAAAACTCCGCGCGGAATTCGTCGAGCGTCATCTCTGGCAAACCCGCCTGCTTGAAGACGTAGTTGGTCGCTTCCCAAACGGCGGGCAAATCATCCACCAGCGTTCCCGACCAATCGAAGATGATGTTCCGAATCACGGGGCGGAGTTTAGGAGCCGGTCTCTCACGGTGCCAGATTCGTTCTCACGAACGAACGAGTAGCGCGCTGGATTCCAGGCAATGGAAAAGTGATTCGTGCGGAGCCGCAGCGCGCTTTAACGCGGCCCTTTGCCGGTCGGCAATGGTGGAGGCTGATTCCACCCCAGCCAGTATTGCTTCAAAAGTTGGCCGAGTTCGCGAAGCTTCGTGGCGTCAGAAGGCTTGATGATGTACGAATTGGCGCCCAGCGAATACGCCTGTTCGATATCCGACTCCGATGTCGAAGAGGTGAGAATAATGACGATGAGTGTTTTCCAAACCGATTCCTGACGAATCCACCTGAGAACTTCCAGGCCAGTTTTGCGCGGCAGATTGAGATCGAGCAGGACGAGGCCGGGGCGAAGGTCTTCGGCATGGGTGGCGCGCTCGGCGGTCTCGCGAAGAAAATCAACGGCCGCTTGCCCGTCGTTCACCACATTGAGCGGCAACTCAATGCCGCTGCGTCGAAGGGCGTCAGAGATGAAGAACACGTCATCCGCGTCGTCCTCGACCAGAAGGATTGAACGATTTTGCTTCAAGAGGCGTGCTTCAGTTCCACCCAAAATCGACTGCCGGCGCCGGCTTTGGATTCAACACCGATTTGCCCTCCCATGCGTTCCACCGCCTTGCGAACGATGGTGAGACCGATGCCGGTGCCCGCGAAGTCGCTGGCGGGATTCAGTCGCTGGAACATGTTGAAAATTCGTCTCTGGCCTTCCTCCGAAATCCCGATGCCATTGTCCTCGATCCAAAGGCGAACATAGTCGGATTTTTTCTCGGCCCACACCCGTACCTGCGGGTTTGTCCCGGGGGTAACAAACTTCACCGCGTTGGAAAGAAGGTTCGAGATGCATTGCGTGAGCGCGGCTGTATTGCCGAGCACGGGAGGAATCGGGGACTGCACCAGAAAAGTCGCGCCAGAATCCCTCAAATGCCCGTACGAATCGATGATCTCGCGCGCGAGTTTTTCCACGTCCACAGTGCCGAGCGGCATGTCACCGCGAGCAATCCGGCTGTAGTTCAACACATCCGTGATCAAGGCATCGAGCCGCTGAGCGCCAGCGGCAATACGTCGGGCGTACGCTTTACCTTGCGGGGACAACGCCTCCGCGAAGTCCTGTTCCAAAATGCGTGAATAACTGTTCATGGAACGCAGCGGTGCGCGCATGTCATGGGCAATGCTGTAAGAGAACGCTTCCAGTTCAGCCACAGTGTCGCGCAGTTGCGCCGTGCGTTCAGCCACGGTGGACTCCAATATCTCCTTGGCACGCACCTTGTCCGTAATGTCGCGGGCGATCTTCGACGCGCCGATGACATTGCCCTGCGAATCTTTTACCGGCGAGACGGTCAGTGAAATATCGACCAGTGTCCCATCCTTTCGCACCCGCCTGGTTTCGTAGTGTACGATGCGCTTACCACTTCGGATGCGGTCGAGGATGCTGGGCTCTTCATCGAGGCGCTCCGGCGGAATGAGGATGCTCACATGCTTTCCAATCACTTCCGCAGCGGTGTAACTGAACAGCATCTCCGCGCCTTGATTCCAACTCGTGATGATCCCGTTGAGATCCTTGCTCACGATCGCATCGTCTGAAGACTCGACGATCGCGCGAAGCAATTGGTTCGCTCGGTCGGCTTGCTTTCGGTCAGTGATGTCGCGCGTGAAACATTTGCTATAGACAAACCGGTCACCGTTCCAATACGCGCTTGAATTGATAGACACGTATCGGACCGAGCCGTCCTTGTGCTTCAGCCGGGCTTCGTAATCGTGAAGTTTCTCACCGCGCAGCAGCCGGGCGAGGATGTCCGCAATCACATCGGGGTCGGAGTAAAATTCCGTAACGGAATGGCCGATGTATTCCTCCGCCGTGTATCCAAGCAGTTCAAGCTCGGCTTTGTTGGCCCAAAGAATCGTTCCATCCGGTCCCACCTGATGAATGCCTTCCGTCGCGTTATCAATGAAATCGCGCAATTCCTGTTCGCGGTGCGCCAGCACTTTTTCCGCTTTCTTGCGCTCAATGATCTCAGCTTCCAGAGCTACGGCCTTTTGTTGCAGCAACGCCACCGAACGCAACCGGACATTCTCATTTCCATCGCGCAGTGAATAGCTTTCCGCCGGAACGACACGCGAATGTTCTTTGCAGATATGCAGGAATCGCTCGGCTTTGGCTGAATCACGGAACCCGTTCATCGGATACGCGCAGAAGAGCGAGAACGAATGAGTCTTGCCCAAATCGTTCCAGAATTCTTCCAACTGAATCGCAGCCGTTTCGTTTCCCTCAGCCCAAAGGAGTGCGACCATCTCGCCAAAAGCACGCAGGCCAGCGCGGTCCTTGGCGGTGCGAGCGACCAATTCACCCACGACTTGAATGAAAAGAGATTTGTTCGGCGAACCATTCACCATGAACCGGGCGAGAGTGTCAGCCGCATCCAGCAATACGAACTGGCCACGCGACTTAAGAGCGGCAAGGTCAAAGCCACGAGCTGCCAGTTGTGTTGCGAGCGCTTCCCGCAGGACAGGTTTGGCAATAACGATGGCGCCTTCGCCGGCGCCGAGTCCTGTGCCGATGAATGTCGCCACTGATTCGAACAAGAACTTCTCGTCCTCGTAAAATTGAACGAAGTGCTCAGGCGCACTCACGTCGCTCAACACGCTTTCGTGGATACAATTTTCCACCGCAGTTCGGATTGGAATGCGGTCCATCACACTCTCTTGATGTCTGGAAATATTCATGCGTAGCCGGAGTGCGATTCCCTTGCTCCGGTGCGACGGCAGACTGTCCGTAGATTCGCGATACACCGCAATCCGGGGAATTTCCCGCCAGACGTATCGGGCGGAGCATCCAGCGGGTTCGCTTGCGATCAGGCATTCTCGACCAGCACGGCATGATTCGCGGTCAGGAATTGCTGCAATGCCTTGATGGCCGTCACCGATTCGCGAGAAGTCCGATTCAGGACGGGATCCACAGTGCGATGGTGGACCAGAAGCCGGCCAACGTGACCGATTTTTGTGAAGCGTCCTTCAATTTGCCAGAGCTGGCCTTTGACGAAGATGGATGAGGGTGTGAGTGAATCTTTGGCAATGTTTCGCACCCGCGAGTTTACACCAGATCGGCGGAATAGCGAATTTCTGGCCAGGGAAACCTGACCTTGATCCAAGTCAATTGCACTGGCGCTGATCTGCGTTAAACTTCGGCCTTATCAATGCGAAGTCATTCTGAACGAGTACTGTTTTTGTCGGTCACGGTTGCGTGCGTGTTCACACTGGCCGCGCACGCCGACTTCCAGGGCTCGACACACCTGACGCCTTTCGAGGAGGACACGATCGATTACAACAACACGCCGGATTCCGGCGCCGTGGCCGAACTGCGCCAACGCATCGAGTCCGGCAAGACGAAGCTGCGTTACGAGAAGGAGCGCGGCTGGCTCCTGGCATTGATGGAGGAACTGAAGGTCCCCAAGTCATCGCAGATGCTTGTGTTCTCGCGCACGTCCCTGCAACGCGAACGCATTTCACCGAAGACGCCGCGGGCGATCTTTTACGGCGACGATGTCTATCTTGGCTTTATCCCGGGCGCGCCGCTGATCGAGATCACGGCCGTGGACCCGAAGCTCGGCGCTGTCTTCTACACACTGGACCAGACCTTCACGAACAAGCCGCAGATCACGCGCACGAGCCAGTGCCTGGAGTGCCATGCGTCCGCCAAAAGCATGGGTGTGCCGGGCCATCTCGTTCGCTCGTTTGCCACGGACGAACAGGGCATTGCCGAGATCAACACCGGTACATCGCAGGTGAATCATCGCACGCCGTTGGAAGACCGTTGGGGCGGCTGGTACGTCACGGGAACGCACGGCAAGCAAGCGCATCGCGGCAATCTCATCGGCAAGGAAGCGTTCGCGCGGCACGAGAAAGATCCCGGCTTTGGCGGCAACGTGACGAACCTCAACGGGTTCTTCGACGTCGCGCCATACGTGCGTGAGCAAAGCGACATCGTCGCGTTGATGGTGATGGAGCATCAG